>WTKG01000109.1 GCA_011524475.1 Demequinaceae bacterium | reverse complement strand
GGCACCACTAGACGCATCTATGGCGACGGCCGCGATGCGCAGGTTGGGGTCTGCACCGTCGGGAACGCGGTCCACCGCGGCACGGCCTGCTTGTTGGGCGTTGCGGTCAATGGTGGTGATGATGCTGTAGCCGCCTGCGTCGATTTGTTCGCGGGTGAGGCCGGTCACGGCTTCTACTTCTTCAATGGCGGCCTGGAGAAGATATCCATTGCTTCCGCCAAAGACGTTGTCGTTTTGGTAGGTGATGGCTTCAGGGAAGCTCATGGTTTGCCGGGCGACAGGGTCTAGCCACGCGAGTTCTTCCATCCCGTCGAGCACGTAGTTCCAGCGGAATTCGGCCTGGTCGGGGCTGATGCGAGGGTCCAGGCGGCTGGGGGCTGGCAACAGGCCAGCAAGCAAGGCGGCTTCTGCGACCGTGAGGTCGGCCGCATCTTTGGCGAAGTATTCGCGGGCCGCCGCTTGCACGCCGTAGGCGCCGCGGCCAAAGTAGACCGTGTTGATGTAGTTCTCAAGAATCTGGTCTTTTTCTTCTTGGCGATCAATCTTGAGTGCTTGCAATGCCTCGGTGATTTTTCCGGGGATGTCCGTGACCGTTTCGCCTACGTAATAGCGCTCGACGTATTGCTGGGTGATGGTCGAGCCGCCTTGGCGTTTGCCCAGAACCACCGTGTTGAACAGGGCGCGTGCCGTACTCACCACGTCCACGCCGGGGTTGGTGTAGAAGGTGCGGTCTTCTGCCGCCACAAACACCTGGCCCACATGGTCAGGGAGGTCTTCTAACGCCACCACTTCACGATTTGCTACTCCAAGACGGCCTATCACCCGCTCACCGTCGTCGTAATAGAACGTGGAGGATTGCGCTTGCGCAAAATCGTCTGGAGTGAGCACGTCGAGGCGTTGATAGGCAATGGTCAACCCCAATACGGCCACAGCGGTGACCGCGAGAAGAGCTGTGAGGGCCCAGGCGCCAGTGCTGATGAGGAAGCGTTGCCACAACGGTCGGCGCTTGCGCATCCGGTTGGTGGTGCGCCCCTGAGAACGAGACCTGCTGGCAGTACTGCGCGACTGGGAAGTGCGGGACTGGAGGGAGGTATGACGGCTCGACTCACCCACCCGAGACGTGCCCTGGCGTCGCACGCCAGTGCTCGGGCGTTGAGGTCTGCTGCGGCGTTTTTTATCTGTCATAGGTCTTGAGGAAATCACTCACGTCACCAACGTGCGCGTGCGTGGAAATGATCCCCATGTTCACAATCCGATGTATCGAAATGATATATTCAGTTGCCACTCCCGCGTGGGAGGGTGACCCGAAAGGATCCACTGTGAAGCGTAGCGACGTGCTCGCGCTTGCGATCCTAGGCACCCTGGAGGGTGGGCCACTTCACGGATACGAGATCCGTAAGCGCCTGGGCACCGAGCTGGGGCCTTTTAGGTCACTTAGTTACGGCTCGCTGTACCCCGCACTGCGCAGCCTCACCGGGCAGGGGCTCATTGAAGAGACTTCTGCGGCCCCGCGCCCCGCGTCGCGACGTTCGCGTATCAGCTACGTCATCACGGATGCTGGCCACGCGGCGCTGGCGAAAGCGCTCAGTGATTCAGGAGCGGCTTCGGGTGACGACGAACAGTTCGGGGTGCGTTTCACGTTGTTTGGTCGCACGGACCGCGCCACGCGGCTCCACGTGATGGAGGCCCGCCGCTTGCGTCTTCGCGACCGGATGGAAAGCGCCCGCGCACTAGTCGCGAGTGCCGAAAAGGCCGGAGATACCTACATGACTGAGTTTCGCCGTCACACCCTTGACGGCATCGTAAGCGAGATCGAATGGCTCGATCACGTGATTGAAAGAGAACGTTCATCCGACCGCGGTGATGCGGCTTCGGATGCACACATCACCTAAAGGAGAAGATTCATGGGAGCGATTCGCGTCGCCATCGTGGGAGTGGGCAACTGCGCCACCTCTCTTATTCAGGGCGTGGAGTATTACAAGGACGCCGCGGCGGAGGACGAGGTACCAGGCCTCATGCACGTGCAGTTTGGTGACTATCACGTCAAAGACATCGAGTTTGTGGCCGCATTTGATGTGGATGCCCAAAAAGTGGGCAAGGACCTGATTGGCGCCACCGAAGCCTCGCAAAACAACACCATCCAGATCTGTGAGGTTCCAGTCAAGGACGTGATTGTGGAACGCGGCCCCACCCTCGACGGGTTGGGGGACTTCTACAAGGACACCATCCAAGAGTCGGACGCCGAGGCTGTGGATGTGGTCCAGAAGCTCAAGGACGCCAAGGCTGATGTGCTGGTGTGTTACCTGCCGGTGGGTTCGGAGGAGGCCGCCAAGTTCTATGCCCAGTGCGCCATTGACGCGGGGTGTGCGTTTGTGAACGCCTTGCCGGTGTTCATTGCGTCGGACCCGGAGTGGGCCGCAAAGTTTGAGGCCGCTGGGGTGCCGATCATTGGTGATGACATCAAGTCGCAGGTGGGTGCCACCATCACCCACCGCGTGCTCGCCAAGTTGTTTGAGGACCGTGGCGTGCGGCTGGAACGCACCTACCAGTTGAACTTTGGCGGCAACATGGACTTTAAGAACATGCTGCAGCGCAACCGTTTGGAGTCCAAGAAGATTTCCAAGACCCAGTCGGTCACGTCGAACGTGGAACACAATCTGGGTGCCGACAACGTGCACATTGGCCCGTCGGACTATGTGCCGTGGCTGGACGACCGCAAGTGGGCATACGTGCGCCTGGAAGGCTCCGGCTTTGGTGACGTGCCACTGAACATGGAATACAAGCTTGAGGTGTGGGATTCACCGAACTCTGCGGGCGTGATTATTGACGCTGTGCGTGCCGCAAAGATCGCCAAGGATCGCGGTATCGGTGGTCCCATCACGTCGCCGTCGTCGTACTTCATGAAGTCGCCACCCGTGCAGTCCGAAGACCGCCAGGCGCGTGCCAACGTGGAGGCGTTTATTGCGGGGGAACTGGAGCGTTAACACCTTCGGTTGCGCTCTGGGTGCGCGCCTCCGATCACGTACGCACCTCTTCACGTGTGCGCGTAGATAGATGCGTCACAGACGGACTGGCGAAAGCTATGCGCTGTGCCATACTTCCCCGTTGTGAAACGCATTTTTCGTCGTCGCCGCAGTGACGTGCCGGAGGAAGAACCGCCTCCTGTCGTCACTGCATGTGAGCCGCACGAATTTGACGCCGCCCATGAGTCGCTTCACGACCCCGCCTCCTCGGTGCGCGTGACTGGAGCAACCCACATGGGACGGCTTGCGCGCGAATTCCCGGAAACGCGACAAAAATGCGTCAACGCCATGTGTGCATACCTGCGCACCCCACCATCAAAAGCCCTGATAACAGCCTCAGCGAAAACACGAAAGCCTGCACCACGCACCTATACGTGGCACCACGGAGAAGACCTGGTGCGCGCCCAACTCGTAACCGAATTACGTGGCGTACTCGCGGCATACGCACGCGACACAAGCGAAGGAACGCTTTCAGGCACGGTGGACCTTGACCTCACAGGCGCATTGCTCCCGCCAGGAATCAACTTTGTGGGAGTAATGTTCCCCGGGAAAACAAAATTTACCGGCGCAATTTTTACCGGCGACACCTATATGCAACGCTCCACATTTGTGGGAAAAACTGCTTTCGCGGGAGCAGAATTTCACGGAAAAGTGGACTTTAGGCGGTGCTTATTTCACGCACAAGCAGACTTCAAAGAAGTGAACTTTTTTGCCCACTCCAACGTAGAAGCCGCACACTTTGAAGAAGCTTCTTTTGCTGGATTGGCCTCCTTTGCAGGAGCCTCTTTCAAAGGTGTCGCCGTCTTCCGCAAATGCGCATTCACCAATGCCGCCTTCACGTCTTCACAGTTTTTATCCCAAAGCACCTTTGAACATGCGCGCTTCACAAAAAAAGTTAACTTTAGTGAGATTGCCTTTGGAGGCAGAGCGCAGTTCACCCACACAGAATTCGCGGGACAAGCAGACTTCACCGGCACATCTTTCACCCATGAGGCAGATTTCTCGCACGCCCACTTCCTCAAAAAATCCACTTTCGCACGGGTGCGCTTTGCGACAAAAGCCAACTTTGACAACACCGTTTTCACTGCGCGTTCGGGAGCCGGCGGCGAGGAGCCAGACGACAGCGAATTGCTGGGCGTGCTGCGGAAATCATCGCAGCTACCAGAACCTCCAGGCGTAGTTGTGCCCGCGCGTACAATCGGCCGCCGTGACGTGCGCTGGAAGCGTTCTACCCGCTAAAACCCGCCCACGGGAAACCTGCCATCTACCTACGCCTTATCGCGCCCGTCCAAGATGCGAAGAATAGAGATCGCTTCTTTGACAAAGGGGCGCAGCACGGGCACCCGGACGAGTCGCAGCAATCGGTCCAGAGCTGGCAGTGAGCGCGCGACGATGGCGCGGGTGGTGCGTTGACCCTCGGTGCGGTCATGCACCCACGCAAGCGTGACTCCCATGTGCATAAGCCACAACGCTTGGGGGAGTTCTGGAATCAACCGCTTATCCGTCGCTAGGTCTGAATCCTCCACGACCTCTTTGTAGAGGGCAGTGATTTTGTCTCGCACCGGAGCGGACTCAGGGCTAAACGGGCTCAGCGAACTGGAGGGGACTATCGCGAGCGAAAGCAACGTGTCTGCTATCGAGCGATACCTGTCCGAGACATCAAGGTAACTCTGCACCGTGTGCTGAAGCCGCGCACCAAAAGCCGGCTCGTTCTTCATGCGTCGGCGGGCTTCTGCGATGGTTTCTTCCGCAATCTGTTCGTAGATGCCTTGAATTAATTCTTCTTTTCCGGAGAAGTAGTAGTAGGCGCTTCCCACGGACACCCCTGCGCTCTGCGCGATGGCCCGCATGGTGGTTTCTGCATAACCACGCTCAATCACCATCTGCGTGGCCGCTTCTACGATTTTGCGGCGGGTTTCTGCGCTACGTGTGGACAAGGGGCGTCTCCTGGCGGTTCATGTGCCGAGCGTGGCACATACCGTCCCAGATCGCCACCACCCGCAACTCATCAAAGATAAGGACGGCGCTTACCGCCCAAAGAGTTGCCACGGACGCGAAGGTAACGGGGGCAAGGGACCATCCACTCGCCGCGACTGCCCACCACACCCACATCAGGGCAGGCAGGGCACTCAGCGCCGCTGGCCAAAACAAAGCGTTAGAGACAAAACCCCCCGGAGCCTGCTGCTTCGACACCGCGTGTGCCAACACCACCGCGCTTCCACTGCCCACCAGAACGGCAATGCCCAGCCCCATCAGAATGCTCGGTTCAAACACGGTTGTGAGTGGTGACTGTTCTAAGCCGAGGCGCGTGGGGATTGCGGGGGTCGCCATGGCAATCACGAGCAGGCCGGTCACTGTTGCCGGCAGAGCGTGCACCACGACTCTCCACCACAAACGAGCGCGAATCTGTGACGGATCAAAGCGGCCAGCCCGCACATGAACGGTGGCTCCCGTCCACAACACGTGAGACCCCAGTGCAGGCCGGACGATGTTGTACAGCCCTGCCCCGGCTGCCACAGCAGCAACAACACTCACCGTAAAAACAAGTGAATCAATGCCAGGCATAGCCTGACCTCCTATCGTTATCCAAGGGGAGATTTTCCGTCTTCGAACAGTGCCGCGTAGGCAATCCTGCGGGCGCCTTCTTGCGCATTCATCGCGATCAGCAGTTTCCAGCCAAGCAAGGCGATTCCGAGGCTCCACACGCCCCCTGCCCCTGCGAGAAATAGACCCCACGGGTCAGCAAATGTGGTCACTTCTCGCGATACCCATGCCACAAGAATCACTGCCGGGACAAAAGGCATCAGCGCACCTGCGTGGGCCCGTGGAGAGTCGTGCATCACGGCGTAGGCAACCATCAGGGAAAGCAGGGCCGTTGCGGCCAATGCCAGTGCTATGAGAGAGGTGGGGTGCGCGACCGCAAGCGCCACAGCGGGCGCACAGAGCAGTAAGGAATACGCAAAGAGGTCAGCCCACGCTCGTTCGTCGCACCGCGGGTCTACACGGCGGCGCGCTCGGGCAGGGCTCATCCACCACCAGCTGGCGTTGGGGGCACATGCAGCTTTCACCAGGCTGAGGCTGGCGAGGGCTCCGGTAGTCGTCGCCAGGACTACCGCGACATCACTTGGCGTGGGCATCCTCACGCACCTCGCCTTCGTCAACAGAGCTATCTGCCGTGCGCAAGCCCATCGATTCGAGGGTTTCTCCACGCCCGAGCCGAC
>WTKG01000143.1 GCA_011524475.1 Demequinaceae bacterium | reverse complement strand
GTGTCTGCTGGCGCGCGTGCGGCTGTGCAACGTTCCCGGTCTCTGGCTGAGGAAATAACCTCGCACAACCCCTGACTTAGTACGCCGCGAGGATGTCCACCACAAAGACCAGCGTGGCGCCAGGAGGAATCGATTCGCCTGCCCCAGAATCTCCGTAGCCAAGTTCTGGTGGAATCACGAGCATCACTCGACTCCCGACTGTTTGGCCAGCGAGGCCCTGCACCCATCCATCAATGAGAGCTCCTTGCAGGAGCTGGAACGTCGCTGGTTGACCGTTCGCAAAAGACGAATCAAACCGCGCGCCATTCCACAAAACTCCTTCGTAGTTGACCACAACAGTGTTGCCTTCTGCGACTGTTGCTCCTTCACCAACGACAAGGGGCTGAACAACAAGTGAATCTGGCAGCACCGCACTCTCGAACGATACGGAAGGAGCGCCGTCCGCACCTTCCGTGACAGTGGGGAGGCCCGCTTCAGGTTCCACAGGTGTACCGCTAGGTCCGTCCAAGGGAGCCGGAAGAATGTCTGTCACCGTAATGGCAAGAACGAAGCTGGGGTACACGCCAGCCACTGGTACTTGAGTCTGGTCAGGATACGCCACAAGGATTTGTGCTCCCTGACGTGAATCTACAAGAGCGTCATAGAGAACTTCCCACGTGTTTCCCGGCTCCACTACGAGTATTTCGCCCTGGCCAAAGTCATAGGTCGAACCAAGTTCAGAAGCGTCCTGACCCGACACCAGGGTGTAGTCAAGAACAAGTGAGTCACCTTGGGAGATATCGTCTCCATCTCCGCGTGAGACCACACGTACTACTTCTTCTTCTACTGAGAAAGGAACATCGAAGGTCAAAGTAGGACGACCGTTATCCGCGGTCTCCCAGTCGATTGAATTAAGAGCATTCCCGCCAGCTGCCCCGAGCGTGACCGCTCCAATAACGCCACCACCAATCACAATGGCAGCGACTGCAACGATCGCGATAATGGCCTTGGTATTCACATGTCACCCACTGTTAGTTGTCTGGTTGTCTCTCAGGTCTGTTGTGAACTGTAACGTGAATCTCATCAATATGAGATCACAGCGTGTGGTGGTCCGGTACGTCCCTCAAGGGTACGTGCAATGCATTCGAGAAAATCATCCACGTCACCTGGGTCAATTCCTCCGCGTGTGTGGTGTTTTTGAAATTCGTGTGAGCGGATCTCGTCTGGAGAGACCGGGGGGCCATAACCCGCAAGCGAACTGGCAACAGCGTCAAGATACGCGTCCACTTCGTGAGCGTCATACCCTGGTCGAAACCGACGCACCGGAAAATGCTGCGCAACAACGATGTCGGGGGTAATGGGGGCATGGACGGAACAGTCGTCATGCCGATACCACCGCCAGATGCCTACCACTGCTGACCTCCGTTCGTTGTCGTCCTACTATGATGCGTGAGCGTGCGCCTTCTTGGGTGCCGCGTTGCGGGTGTAGTTCAATGGTAGAACTTCAGCTTCCCAAGCTGACAGCGCGGGTTCGATTCCCGTCACCCGCTCCACGAGCATATTCACTGTCTGGGCGCACCTGTGCAACGCCCTGCGCTCTGTCTCCACGTACACGTAACGATCAGACCTGCTCGCGTGTCACTCATAGGGAACTGCCGCGAGCGCTCTACCGTGAGAGAGCCGGGGCACGGACGACGTATCGCCCTGTCATGTGGCAAGGACCCCTCGGAGTATGCGTCCGAGGGGTCCTGCCATGACTACAGGCACCAACAACATCGGTAAACCGATGCGCCGGTCCGCGATTGACGATGCGGTGCCGCGCGATAAAACGCTTTCCTGCAGTCCCCACCCGGGCCCGTCGACCCCTGCGCCGTCACCCGCAGTCCGCGACCAACCCCAGAAGGGCCGGTTACAGCGTGCGCCGCCGTTGTCCGAATGGCTGGGATCGTGCCTCCCACCTCACACCAGTTACCTGGGGAGAGCCACCGAAATGGCCCCCACATCAGTGGAAAACATCTTCCCGATAGACATAGGTGTAGTGCCCCTGGCGCTCAAGCGCAACCCCTCCAGAGCAACAATTTTTGTCCACCGTTTTGTCCACCGTTTTGTCCACCGACTTTGCGCTAGTACACAGAATTTCCCACACCCATGTGGACAAAATTTGTGGATAGCAAGGTAGTCACATCAGTCATGAGAACGGGAAGTAAGCCGCGCAAGCATGTCGTTGTAGGACTTCAATTCTTGATCATCGTTACGGTCAGCAACACGATCTGACCGGCGTGCAAGTTTTTCATCGGAACGACGCCATGCGACTGCCACGGCAATCGCCAATGCGATGACCGGCAATTCGCCGATACCCCACGCAATTTGACCGCCCAATTGTTGATCGGTGAGCGCATCTGGGCCCCAGTCGCGGCCCATAAGACCAAACCAACGCGGAGCCAACAGTGCTTCAGACATCATCAGGGCAATCCCAAAAAAGGCATGAAAAGCCATCGTCACGAACAACAGTCCCAACCGTGCCGCGTGGGCGGGGCGTGACGGCCCAGGATCCACTCCCACGAGGGCATTGGCAAATAGGTAGCCGACCAATACAAAGTGCCCCACCATCCACACATGTCCCGCATGGTTATGTAGCACCCACTCGAAGATGGGCGAGTAATAAAACACAAACATGGAGGCGGCAAAATTAACAGCGGCGACAATGGGATGCGCAAAAAAGGCCATGACTCGAGACTCCACCACCATCCGCAACCACTCTCGAGGACCATGGGTGTTGTCGATACGCGGTGGTAGTGCCCTCAAGGCAAGAGTGACGGGAGCTGCCATCACCAATGCAACGGGAGCAATAGAAACCAAGACCATGTGCTCAATCATGTGCGCAGAGAACGTGACTAGGCCGTACACGGAAGGTGCCCCCTGGGTAGCCCAGGCCAACGTAATCAGACCCACGTACCACGCCACCACTCGATGGGCCGGCCACGAATCTCCGCGGCGACGTAGCCGTATCACCCACACGGCATAGACCGTCGCGGCGATAGCCAGTGCGAGAGCGGTGACTATTTCCAGACGCCACTCAGTAAGCCACCGCACCAATGTAGGTTCGGCCGGAAGGTCATACCCTGTCAGAAGCAACGCAGGGCTCGGGCGTGACACCGGTATCGCTTGGGCCACTGGAGCAGTACGGCTCAAGACCGCGGCAAGGCCAGTCGCGAGCGCCAATAGCACCACTTCGACGGCAAGTATTTTCCAGAATGTAGCTCTCACTCCCGCACGAAGCTGCGGCAGTATCCGAATCTGATACCAACTTCCGGCAATGAGCGCACCGATGACCATGACGATTTTCACCAGAAGAAGTGCTCCATACGCGGTGGTCCAAAGATCTGTGACAGAAGACAGGCGTAACGCCGCATTGACTACACCAGACACCAAGACCAACACCACAGCCCATTTAGCGATGTGGGCAGTACGTGCCACTACATTCGCAGCATGTGTTCCCAGGTGAGCACGCAGGGCTACCAAGACCATGACTACTCCCAGCCACAGGCTTGCCCCCAGAATGTGAACAAACATCGCAGATGCCCCAAGATGGTGATTGCCGTTGTCGCTGGATGCGTGCCCAAGAGTGGCAAGCAACACCAATGCCCACATAACAGGCACACCTGCCCACGCGGCCGCCACGCGTGTCCGAGCCGCCGCTAGCACCGCAGAAGTCACAAGTGCGAGACCAGCAATCTCTACCGTTCTTTGTCCGAGCGGAATTTGAGTGATGTACCACCACAGTTCTTCCCCAAAACCAGGGCGAGCAGGGGCTTGAGGGTCGATCACTATGTAGAACAACACCACCAGCGCAGCTGAGACAACAGCCCACACCACACTTGCGACCCGGGCAATAGTAAACGTGCGATCGAAGGCGGGTCCGCCTGGAAGTACGGCGGCGACCAGCACCAAGGACCCCAACGTTCCAGCAAGGGAGATATCGCGCACAAGTGTGCCGACGCCCGCCCAAAACGAAGCGTCCATAAGTTCTAGGGAGACACCGTGTGAGCGATGACATCGCCAAGAGGTGCGATGGCAACAAAAGAGGCCACGGTTGCTCCTGTCACATGAGTCTCCATAACCCTCCTGCCTGATGAGAAGTCTTTTACGCACCGGCGTGAGATGCCTATATGTGCCATCGTAATAGCGTTTGAAGCTGCCACGACATGGCTGAAGGATTCAAAAGAACTATGGGAACAGCGAGGCCCAGCTAGAATCAACTTCTGCCATAAAACCGACCGCACACCTTCGGTGTATCGCGGCGAACGGCACAGCGACGGGAGTACATGACTAGCAGCGCGGGCACCTTTGTTCCACCAACCAAACGTCAAATCGGTTTGGTAATGATCGGTTTGGTGACCGGCATGTTCCTTGCTGCACTTGACCAAACTGTCGTCGCCACCTCGATTCGTACCATTGGCGACGACCTCAATGGGCTTACCGTGCAGGCCTGGGTTACTACTGCATATCTGATTGCTGCAACTGTCTCGACCCCGCTGTATGGGAAACTCTCCGACATATTCGGGCGCAAACCGCTATATTTTGTGGCCCTCAGTTTGTTCGTGGTGGGCTCAGGCCTTGCCGCCGTGGCCAGCACAATGTACGAATTAGCAATCTATCGCTTCATTCAAGGCGCTGGCGGTGGTGGCCTCATGGGTCTGGCCATCATCATCTTGGGAGATGTGCTGTCCCCACGTGAAAGAACCAAATATCAGGCGGCATTTTTTGTAGTCTTCGGAGTCGCATCCGTGTTGGGTCCGGTGGTGGGAGGTTTCTTCGCAGGCACCGACACCCTGCTAGGAATTGACGGATGGCGCTGGATTTTCCTCGTGAACGTCCCCTTGGGCCTAGGGGCATTAGTGCTCGTGATGAAGGTACTCAACATCCCAGCACACAATCATGAAGCCCGTCGCATCGACTGGTGGGGAAGTGCGTTTCTCATTTCGAGCCTTGCGCCCTTATTGACAGTCCTCGAACAAGGTTCGGAGTGGGGATGGACATCTCCACTCACGCTTGGTCTGCTCACGCTCTCCCTAGGAAGCGCCGTCAGTTTTGTGTGGAATGAACGTCGTATGGGAGAGGACGCGTTGATTCCCTTACGAATGTTCCAGCACCGGACAGTAAAAGTTGCCACGATCGTGAACTTCATTATGGGTGTAGCAATGTTTGGAGGGCTTGCGGGATTGCCGCTCTATCTCCAGATTTCACGGGGAATGACCCCCACGGAAGCAGGCTTATCCATGCTTCCCTTTACTTTTGGAATCATCCTGGTTGCAGGGTCAAGTGCACAGGTCATTCGTCGTACCGGCCACTACAAGTCTTTCCCCATCGCTGGGGTCTTTTTGTTGTTATCTGGAACGTTGTTCTTGTCACGGGTGGAGTACACCACACCTTTTGTCGAGGTAGCGTTCGGAGCATTCCTGTTCGGTATGGGGCTCGGAGGGCTCATGCAGCCCCTCTTACTTGCAGTACAAAATGCGCTCCCTGCCCGGGACAATGGCGCAGGAACAGCAAGCGTCATTTTCTTTAGACAAATCGGGGGGTCGCTGGGAACTGCAATTTTCCTCTCCCTGCTTTTTTCCCAGGTGCCGACCGACATCAGCGATGCCTTTGCGCAGACGAGCACAACACCGGAATTTCGTCAGGTAATCGTAGACGAGGCAGTCACCACAGATCCTCTGAATGCCGCAGTCATCGATGCCATCAATTCCGGGAATGTCACTTCTGCAGAAGGCTCCCCGCTGTCACTAGACGACACTTCATTCGTCGAGAATCTGCACCCTGTGCTCGCGGCTCCGTTCAAGAGCGGTTTCGCTGACGCTATAGGAAGACTGCTGTGGTGGGCATCAGGAATAATCGTGATTGCCCTAGGAGTCATCGTGTTTTTACCGTCGATTCCATTGCGCGAGACAAGCGGAGTCGAGCAAATGGCTTTAGACCGACACAAAGACGCTTCCGCCTAGAAGAGCGCGGCACACCTCCATTGATGTGCCACCTATCAGCCGAGGGACGTTAACTCCACACCAAGGCTTTAGTGGGATCGCCCATCACTGCGGCAACATCGGCAAGAACGCGGGAGCCCAATTCCCCGTCCACCAAGCGGTGATCAAATGACAACGCCAACTGAGTCACCCATCGCGCCTGAACCTCACCTTCATGCACCCAAGGTTGCTGACGAATCGCACCAAAAGCGAGAATTGCGGCTTCTCCTGGATTCAGGATGGGGGTACCAGTATCGATGCCAAACACTCCTACATTGGTAATGG
>WTKG01000004.1 GCA_011524475.1 Demequinaceae bacterium | reverse complement strand
AGAAGCAGACCTGGATGGCCGCACGTGGCGAGTGGTGATGGATATGGGAAGTGGGGCCTTTGGGGCGCTCCAACGCTATTGCGATCCGCGTAGCGTGGACGCGGTAGCGCTCTCGCATCTTCACCCTGACCATTGTGCCGATCTCACGGCGATGCACGTGTACCTCGAATACCATCCGGAAGGCCCTGCAGATGTGCTGCCTGTGCTGGGGCCTTTTGGGACGGCGTCTCGTATTGCCCAGTTGCGGGGGGAAGATTCGGCTGGCCCTAAGTTCGACATTCGAGTCTGGCAGGTAGGCGTTCCCATGGAGATTGGTCCCTTCACCATCACAGCGGAAGCGGCACGCCACCCCATACCCGCCTATTGCATTCGTATCGCGGGGCCCCGTGAAGAAGGTTCGGGCAAAGCGGTGGTGGCATATTCCGGAGACACGGACGAATGCGAAGGTGTGGTGGCCGCAGCCCAGGCGGCGGACCTGTTCTTGTGTGAGGCTACCTATCAGGACCACTTTGATGTGGAACGTGGCGTGCATCTCACGGCTAAGGCAGCAGGCCAGGCGGCAACTCAGGCCGGAGCAAAATCATTGGTGCTCACCCATATCCCACCGTGGTTCGATCCTAACGACCATGTGAGTGAAGCCCGCGGCGCCTACGAAGGTGACATATCTGTCGCCACGCCAGGTGACCTCTACGTGCTCTAGCACGTAGGCTTTCCGTATGACTATTTCTCGTTCCGACGGCCGCGCCGTTGACCAATTACGTCCTGTCACTTTTGAACGCGGATGGCAGCGGAGTGCCGAAGGTTCGTGCCTGGTGACCTTCGGTGGTACCCGTGTGTTGTGCTCTGCGTCCTTCACTGCAGGAGTGCCGCGATGGAAGAAAGGAAGCGGCGAGGGATGGGTGACGGCTGAATATTCGATGCTCCCGCGCGCCACCAATACTCGCAATGATCGAGAGAGCGTGCGCGGCAAAATTGGTGGCCGCACACACGAGATTTCTCGCCTCATCGGCCGTAGCCTGCGCGCGGTGATTGATGTGAAAGCTTTGGGTGAAAACACGATTGTGGTGGACTGCGACGTCTTGGACGCAGACGGTGGAACCCGCACGGCTGCGATCACGGGGGCTTATGTCGCGTTAGCTGATGCCATCGCGTGGGGTGTGGACAAGGATGAGATTGCGGCGAGCGCGACAGTCTTGCGGGACAGTGTGAGCGCAGTGTCCGTAGGCATCATTGACGGCACTCCCATGCTGGATCTTCCCTATGTGGAAGACGTGCGAGCCGAAACAGACATGAACGTAGTGATGACGGGCAGCGGGTTGTTTGTAGAAGTCCAAGGCACGGCAGAAGGTGCCCCCTTTGATTCTCAGGAATTGAACCAATTGTTGGCGTTAGCGACGTCAGGCAACGCTTCTTTAGCGGCGGCGCAAACGGCAGCGCTCGCGGATTAGGAGGGGCTGGTGGACGTTTCTGGACGCCTCGGTATCGCGACCCACAACATGCATAAGGCTCGCGAAATCATCGACATTGTGTCGGAACAGTTGCCAGATTTGACTCCGCGTCAGGTGGTCACGGCTCGTGACGTAGGGATGGAATCTCCCGTAGAAGATGGCACGACTTTTGAAGAAAATGCACTTATCAAGGCGCGTGCGCTGTGTAGTGCGACCGGGTTGCCCGCAATTGCGGATGACTCCGGTATTTGCGTAGACATTTTGGGAGGCGCGCCAGGAATCTTCTCTGCCCGCTGGGCTGGAACCCACGGCAATGATGAGGAGAACCTCGCGCTTCTACTTGCGCAATTGAAAGACGTGCCGGTGATGCAGCGTGGCGCTCACTTCGCCTGTGCGGCGGCAGCGGTCTTTCCCGACGGTACTGAAATTGTGCACGTGGGAACCCTGGAAGGTGACCTCACTACGTCCCCGCGTGGGGGTGGAGGCTTTGGCTACGACCCGATCTTCATGGCCGATGGTCAAGACGTGACCAATGCCGAACTCGCGGCTCAGGTCAAAAACCAGATTTCACACCGAGGCAAAGCTTTTCGTGCTCTCGCCAAAGAAATTGCGCCGTTGATTCCCCCGCCACCGGAAGCGTCACAATCGCAGGCTGCTCCGGCGACAGCACCACAGGAGGTGGTCGCGGCGCGAGAAGCTGCTGCGCAGGCGGCCGCGGAAGCAGCAGAGGCGGCAGAACGCGCGCAACAAGCCCTTGCTGCCGCAGAGGCGGCCGAAGCTACATATACGCAAGAAATTCCTGCCGCGAGGCAAGAACAGCCACACACGTCCAGCCAGCCTGACGAGCAGGCGGATGACGATGTGGCGTCTGATGCTGAACAGGTAGCTGCTGATACAGATACGGCACCCACCGAAAAGAAACAGAAAAACCCGCCTTCCGCTCGCGATAAGAAAAAGACGGACGCATCTGAGTCCGCACCGACGGGTGAGCACGAGTCTTCGTCATCATCGCAGCCCGCCCCAGAGGAGGCGGCACAACCTCTTCCTGAGGATCTTGTGAAGGCTGGTCTCAAGGTGGTGTTTATGGGGCCCGTGTCAGAAGGCAGCACGGAGTTCTATGCGGATAAAAAGGATCAGTTCTGGAGCCTGCTTTCCACAAGTGGGTTTACTCGCGCGAAGATCAAACCAGGCGAAGCGACTCGGGTGTTGTCCTACGGTGTGGGTCTCACGTCTGATGAAGCCAACCTCAAGTCCACTATCGAACGTATCCAACCCACCTGGCTGGCCCTGAACGGCCTCGACACTGCGAAATCCTTTGCCGCCTTGCTGAATAGGAAAGCACCTCAACTGGGACAACAAGAATGGCAAATCGGCAGCACCAAGGTGTATGTGCTACCTGGTTCAGGGCCTGACGTTGTGGGGCCGTGGGGAGGCAAACAAAACCGTGCCGCATGGTGGAAAGAACTAGCGAAAATTATTTCTGGCGGTCGCTGAACGCGGCACTGTCAATGCAATGCCCCCACAGACGCAAGGCCTTGGCGAAGCAGGACGTCTTGACCGCCATGCATCTCTGCCCCGATTTCTGTGCTCGCCGCTTCTTCCGGCGTAAGCCAGGCGAGGTCGAGTGCGTTTTGGGAAGGGGAGCAGTCGCCGTCAATAGGGACCACAAAGGCAAGGGAGACGGCGTGTTGACGGGAGTCAAAAAACTTTGACACCCCTTTGGTCGGAAAGTATTCAGCCACCGTAAAAGGTTGTGGCGAGGTAGGCACTCGTGGCAGTGCCACAGGCCCCAAATCTTTTTCGATGTGACGCACGAGTGCGTCGCGCACGCGTTCTTGGTAGTAGACCCGCCCTGACACCAAGGCCCGAGTAATGGCTCCGTCCACCTCGCGCAACAGTAAACCTACAGACGTGACTTCGCCGTGATTGTCCACCCGGACCGGGACCGCGTCTATGTACACCAACGGCAAGGTTCCGCGGATGTACTCGAATTCCCCCTCCGGAAGGCGCCCTGGGCGCTCGGGAGGGAGTTCATGCATATCTGTCACAAGTTCCTTTCTACATGGTCGAGCCGTGGATAGCGAGACGTCCCTCGCGATACTATCTCCAGGAATAACGTAGAGGGCGGGTGCGTTGCACTGTGCAAGTACTCACAACATGAAGGATGCGACATGCCAACAGTGGATCTAACAACCGAAACATTTGCCGACACCGTCAAGAAAGACGGCATCGTGCTGGTGGACTTTTGGGCTGAGTGGTGCGGGCCGTGCAAGAGGTTCGGACCAATTTTTGAGGAGTCCAGCAACAACCACACTGACATTGTGCACGCCAAGGTAGATACCGAGGCTCACGGTGAATTGGGCGCACAGTTCGGGGTGACTGCTATCCCCACACTTATGGCGTTCCGCGATGGTGTGCTTGTGTTTAACCAGGCGGGCGCCTTGCCAGGCCCGGCCCTGGAGCAGGTTGTCACTCAGGTCAAGGAACTTGATATGGATGACGTACGCGCCAAGATTGCTGAGCAAGCAGGCGCATAACTCTTCCTAGAGTAGATTCGGGGCCCCTCACCTCAGGTGAGGGGCTTTCCCGTGTGTGGTGCGCGAGGGGGGAGTCGAACCCCCACGTCCTAGGACACTGGAACCTAAATCCAGCGCGTCTGCCAATTCCGCCACTCGCGCGCGCACACCAGAATAGGCGCCTTCACGCCGGTGTGCGTCAGGGACTCTGGTACAGAATCCCTAGTCGTCCAGACCGAGGTCTCGACGTAACTTACTGACGTGGCCCTTTGCTCGCACGTTGTACTGCGCCAAGGTAACTGTGCCGTTCTCGTCTACGACAATCGTGGAGCGCAGCACGCCGGTTACGGTTTTGCCGTACATGCTCTTCTCGCCCCAGGCTCCATAGGCTTCGTGTACGGATTTTTCGGGGTCCGATGCCAGGGTGATGCCCAGAGATTCTTTGGCACGAAACTTGGCGAGCTTCTCGGTGGAATCACGCGAGATGCCGATCACCGTGTAGCCGGCGGCCTCCAGGCGGTCAAGCGATTCGGTGAAGTCGCACGCTTGCGTAGTGCACCCGGAGGTGAGGGCGGCAGAGTAGAAGTACACGATGACCTTCTTTCCGCGAAGGTCAGACAGAGAAACGGAACCGGTGTCCGTCTCCAGAGTGAAGTCGGGCGCAGTGTCGCCCACAGCCAGTTTGTGTGTCATGACCCTAGGGTATCTGGTGCTGTGCGACCTGCTGGTAAAATCGCTCCGCGCCTCTAGCTCAATTGGCAGAGCAGCTGACTCTTAATCAGCGGGTTCTGGGTTCGAGTCCCAGGGGGCGTACACATGACGAAGGCCCGGGTCGAGGACCCGGGCCTTCGTGCGTATGGCGATTAATTAGCCGAGTGCCCCGTCAGACGAGAACACTAGACCGAGGATGACTTCACCCTGGGTGAGAGCAGCCTTGGTCAGCGGGCCGCCCACGTCGTAGGTGTTGAACTGGGTGATGGTGAGACCGTAGGTCTCTTCCAGGCCAATCTGGCAGAAGGTGCGCTCGGGGCATTCTGCCGGGCCACCAAGTGAAATGCCTTCGCCGCATACCTCAGCGAGTTCGGACAGCGTGGTGACGCCGTACTGGTCCGCAAAAGCCTGCGTCGTAGCAAAGGCGTTCTGGTCCTGAGCGGCGGCGGCGCGACCAAAGGTCACTCCGGCGTCGTTACCCAGGGCGTAGAGAGCCACGGTGGTCTCGTCAATGTCACCGGATGCCACAGCTTCGGCATCGGCACCGTTAGCCGCGCGGTTGAGGAACTCGGCTGCGGTGGCAGCGTACTCAGGTACCACGTCCAGTTCACCCGAGATGAGCGCTGGCATTACCGTTTCACGGTTACCGACGGTGCGCACCTCGACGGTGAAGCCTGCGTCACGCAGCACTTCGCCGTAAATCTCGGCAAGAGTGATGGACTCAGAGAAGTTGAATGCGCCCACCACAATGTCGCCGCCCGACTCGAATGGAGCGGAGATCTCGTTGCTGGCAACAAAGTCCTTCGCCACATCTACTGACGTCTCGAAGTCAATGTCGGTGCGCTTGTTGAGACCGATAAGGGTTTCGGTGTCGAGCACCAAAGACACCTCATCGAGAGCAGCGCCCACGGCGGGGTCGAGTGCCGTCTCTGCGTTGATGGCCGGAATGATGTTGTCCGAGTTCTGGAGCAACAAGTCGTCAGCGAGCACCACTAATGCTTCGCCTGCAACAGGTTCGCAGACTGCGGCGGCGCTTGCAGAAGCTTCTGGCTCCTCGTCGGTGGTGGGGCTACATGCCCCGAGAACGAGTGCAGCGGCGGCGGTTGCCGCAACTGCTGTGGTTGTGGAACGCACGGTTCTACCTTTCGTTGGGTGACATATGTCCCGAGAACTCTAACCCGATACGTACAAACACGCACGAAGGCTAGTGGTGCGGCACACTTACGCCCGGGCAGTCGCAGCCTGCGCAAAAGCCGGCGTGAAGCGTTGTTCGAGCTTTCCCAGGAGCCAGTCCACGGCCAAAGAGAACCCCGCTACCAAAACGGCCCCCGCAAGTGCTTGGCCATATCGTTGTGTGGCGAAACCTGCGTTGATAATCACGCCTAAACCACCGCCGGCCACCAATGCAGCCAGCGGGATAGTGGCGATCGCCTGCACAGTGGCGACGCGCAACCCGGTGGCAATAAGTGGCCAGGCTAATGGCAGCTCCAGGCGGGTGATTACTTGAAAGCGCGTCATTCCTTGGCCTTCTGCGGCCTCGCGTAGCCCTGCGTCTACATTCACCATTCCGGTGTAGGCATTCGACAGGATGGGCGGAAGGGTGAATATCGCTACTGCAATGATGGTGGCTCGGTTTCCAAATCCAATGGCAGAAACCGCAAACAGCAGCAGCAGTGCAAGAGTAGGAAC
>WTKG01000081.1 GCA_011524475.1 Demequinaceae bacterium | reverse complement strand
CCCTTGTGTGGCAGCGAAGCCGATGGCTTTGAGAATTCTTCCACGAGTGCTACCCATGCTGGACAACGCAATGGCGACCGCAACGCCTACCCCGATTCCTACGGCATAGGCCGGGCCATCAATTCGCACAAAGCTAGTGGCGCCCGAGGATAGTGCAGCGAGAGCAAGTGCAGATAGCGACCCTTTGGTCACCCCATACCAACCCCAACTTATTGCCGCGAGCAAGAGCAGCATCGTCAAAGGTTCTGTGTAAGCGGCTCGGGACAGCCATATGTGGGACATGGATAGAGACAGGCCGATCATGGGGACGAGGGCTGCGAATGGGCCCATCATCTTGCGTGCGAGGGCGTACACCGCCAGGAGTCCGACTGCTCCCACAACCAAGTTCGTGGCAAGCACTCCATCGGTTCTTGCGAGCCATCCTCCGATTGCAAGAACAGCGGGAAGCATTTTTGCGCCCTGTGCCTGGATCACGTCATCTTTACGATTCCAGGCTTCCGGGGCGTCTTCGAGGGCCCGACCAGCGGCGTCTGCAGCCTCGGTTCCCCCCAGCACTGGCATGTTGGGGTTCGGATTATCGCTGAGCCATATGCCCATGAGTGTGAGGAACCCAGGGTCGCGTCGCACCACAAAGTACTCGGCTACAAACGGAAGATTGGCGAGCCACCAGACTGCTGCATAGGTGACGGCGATGGCCGAGCCGCGCGTCATGCCAGTCGTGTTGTCGGGAGCGCGCGATGCACGCCACCCCCATGCGGATATGGCGGCAGCCGTTGGAATCACGAGCCACCAGTGGAAAACTCCGAGGCTGACCCACGCGGCGGCTGACAATGCCAGCGCTACCCCCATAAGCACGATTCGTTCAGGCGCGCTAGTAAATACCCGCATATAACGCTGAGGTGCCGTTACGGGTGTTTTGGATGCCTCGATCGTGCCAGTGCTCACGTCGTCAGAGCCTACCGGCTTGCACGTGAAAGGTGTGGTGAGGGTTTCCCGGCTCACTGCCGAAGGGTATTCTCGGGCTATGGCAAGAATTGTCTTGGTAGAAGATGACCCTACAATTTCAGATCCCTTGACCCGGGCTTTGAGTCGCGAGGGGTATGACGTCCAGTGGTGCGGTACGGGTAAGGAAGGTGTCGCGGCAAGCAACAATGCCGATTTAGTGATCCTTGACCTCGGGTTACCGGATATGGACGGTGTGGATGTGGCCCGTTCCATTCGCGACGCAGGTGTGGTGGTGCCGATTCTGATGCTCACTGCCCGTGCCGATGAGGTGGATTTGGTGGTGGGTCTTGATGCAGGTGCTGATGACTATGTGACGAAGCCCTTTCGCTTGGCTGAGTTGCTCGCGCGCGTACGGGCCCTCTTGCGGCGGCGTTCCGGACGGGGGGACGGTGATGTCACCGTAAATGATGTGCGTATTGATGTGGCGGGACATCGCGCGTATCTCGGGGGCGATGAGCTCCACCTCAGTGGCAAGGAGTTCGATTTGTTGTGGGCACTGGTGTCCAGTGCAGGCACGGTGGTGAGTCGTGAGCAACTCATGCGAGGAGTATGGGGTGCTGATGATTCCGCCCCGTCCAAGACCCTTGATATGCATATTTCGTGGCTACGGCGCAAATTAGGCGACGATGCCGCAGAGCCACGTTTTATTACGACGGTGCGTGGCATGGGCTTTAGATTCGAAACGGGCGAGAGTTAGGCCGCTTCGGTGCGCCGCAGGCTACGTTTTGCGACAATTTCTGCGGTGCTTGCCGCAGTTGTGTTCCTGGGTATTCCCTTAGGGCTCGCGACTGCGCAGAGTGTCAGAAACGATGCTCTCGCAGATCTCCAGTTCCGCACCGAAACAGCCGCTTCTATTCTGAGCGCCCGTATTGAACGAGGAGAGCCCGTCAATATTGATGTCTTGGCTGACTATGTAGGGGGCTCCAGCGAGCCAGAAGCTTTCATAGCTGTCGAGTTCCCTTCCGAGAGCGTGGACCCTAGGTACCCTGCGGGCATTGTGCTTTCTGCAGGAGTGGAGGCTTCCTCAGAGTTTTCGCACACAGTGACCACCGAAGCGGGGATGGTGGTCACCATTGCAATCTCACAATTTGATGTCGTGTTGCGCGCTGTCGAGCGGGTGAGCTTGGTCGTCGGGGCGGCCTTTGGGGCAGTGATTGTGGGAGCGGTTTTGGCAAGTTGGCACGCCAATCGCTTGTCTCGGCCGCTCCAGGATCTCGCAGTCGTGGCAGAACAAATGGGGGCGGGAAGAGTGCCGCCGCATATTGATACTTCTGGGGTCGACGAGATCGACCAGGTAGCTGATGAGTTACGGAGAAGTTCGGAAAGAATGGCGGCTCGCTTGGAAGCAGAACGACAGTTTTCTTCCGATGCCTCCCATCAATTACGCACGCCTCTTACTGCTTTGACCATGCGGTTAGAAGAAATTCATGCACGCACGTCCTCTCCAGAGGTGCGGACAGAAGCCGAACAAGGGCTTGAGCAAGTAGAGCGGCTGGTCGGAGTTATTGACGACCTTTTGGGTCGTACGCGCACGTCGGTGGGAGGCACCACAGAAAGTGTGCCTTTATCTGCTCTCTTTGATAAACAGCAAGAAGAGTGGTCGCGCAGTTTCGAGAATGCTGGACGCACACTAGTAGTGACTTCCACAGATGCCCAGGTCTTCGCTTCTCCGGGAGGCCTGTCGCAAGTCCTTGCGACCCTCATCGAAAATTCCTTAATTCACGGCGAGGGAACCACTCGCGTCGATGCGAGGGATCAGGGGGAGAATTCTGTCGTGATTTCCGTAGCAGATGAGGGACCGGGAGTCCCGGAATCGCTTCAAGGAAAGATTTTTGACCGGAACGTCACATCTGGTCGGGGTACTGGCCTCGGCCTTGCCCTCGCGCGTGACTTGGTGACGGCAGATGGCGGACGTCTGGAGCTCACCCAACGCCGCCCGGCCGTATTCTCTGTATTCCTTCAAGGAGTCCCGGAAAGTTATGATGCCCAGGCAGCCGATGTCGTCCCTCACACCGGGCGCATGAGCCTGAGGCGCCGCAAGCGTTAGCGTGCGGAGGTGTTCTTCGCGGTGGCACCTACGAACACAAATTTTTTGTAACCCACATATCGGGCAATCGTCCCCAGGCCAATACCGATCACCGCTGCGACATTGTCTGACACTGGGTCTCTGAGGCCAAGACCATAACTTGTTACCGCCACCGTGAGGGCGGCTATGAGTAGCGCCACAATATTGACAATTCCGAAGGCAATGAGTTCACGTACGGGGGTGCGAGTGCGGGAATCCGCAAATGTCCATAGCCGGTTTCCCGCCCAGGCCACAAGAGTCGCAGCAGCTGCGGAGATGACTTTGGCGGTTACTACCCGCCCGCTCAAAGGAGCCCCCTCTAGCGTGTGGAGAAGATTGAAGAGGCCAATATCCACAATGAATGCCACTCCACCCACCGTGCCGAACTTGAGGAGTTCCGCGCGATGCTCCCACATCCAGGTCAGTACTGCCATGGCGTGAGCCTAGTCCCGGTACGGTGGAGACATGACAAGGCCGGTGATCGCGGTGGTGGGCGGCGGGCAACTTGCACGCATGATGGCTCCAGCCGCAACTGCGCTGGGGATCACTTTGCGTGTTCTGGTGGAAAGCCCGCACGCTTCCGCTGCTGGACCTGCCCATGAGGTGGTGGTGGGTCAGCCCACAGATGCCTCGGCTGTCCAACAATTGTGTGCCGAACCTGTACCCATGGCTGTGACGTGGGAACACGAACACATTCCCCAGGAATTTTTTGAAATTGCACGGCAACATGGAATTCCTGCTTTGCCAGGATTCGCTGCACTCGTGCACGCCCAAGACAAGATCGCCATGCGAAGAAAAATGGACGCCCTGGGGCTTCCTAACCCAGCGTGGTCGGTCGTTGACACTGCTGCCGATGTTGATGCTTTTATTGCCACGCATGGAAGAGAGGTTGTCGCAAAGACCAGTCGTGGCGGATATGACGGCAAAGGAGTAAGGGTGATTCAAGGCTCCAGTGACATCACCGATTGGCTTGAGGCCTTCGCTGATGGTGGCCCACAGGTCCTCCTGGAACAAAAAATAAATTTTGATCGCGAACTTTCCCAACTCGTGGCCCGTCGTCCCAGCGGTGAGGTGCGTAGTTGGCCATTGGTGGAGTCTCTTCAGCGAGAGGGAGTGTGTGCAGAAGTGATTGCGCCTGCCCCCCGCACTGATCCGGCCGTGTCCGTCCAGGCGCGCGGCATAGGTGAACATATTGCGCGTGAACTAGGCGTGGTGGGTGTGTTGGCAGTAGAAATGTTTGACATCCAAGGCGAGCTCGTGATCAATGAACTGGCAATGCGCCCACACAATTCTGGCCATTGGACGATTGATGGTTCTCTCACCTCTCAGTTTGAGCAACACCTCAGGGCGGTTGCGGATCTACCCTTGGGTGCAACAGAGGCACTTGCCCCAGCTATCGCAATGGTCAATATCCTGGGCGGAGAGAATACCGATCTGCATGCTTCATTGGCAGCAGTGGAGGACACAGGAGCCAAGATTCATCTCTATGACAAAGAAGTACGCAAGGGGAGAAAAGTGGGCCATGTGAATGTTCTTGCGGGTGATTCGGAAAGCGGCCGGGAACGGGCTCGACAGGTCGCAACTCTTATACGAGAGGGAGGGCATGCATGACACACACACCACAGGTGGGCGTAGTGATGGGTTCAGACTCAGATTGGTCCGTCATGAAGGCAGCCACTCAGGTGCTTGAGGAGTGTGAGATTTCCTACGAAAAAGATGTTGTGTCGGCACACCGCATGCCGGACGACATGCTCGCCTACGGCCGTTCTGCACACGAACGCGGCGTACGCGTGATTATTGCCGGTGCCGGTGGTGCCGCTCACTTGCCGGGGATGCTCGCCTCCGTGACGACTGTGCCGGTCATTGGTGTGCCTGTTCCGCTTGCGCACCTTGACGGTATGGACTCGTTGCTGAGCATTGTGCAGATGCCCGCGGGAATACCTGTCGCGACCGTTTCCATTGCGGGAGCGCGTAATGCCGGACTTCTCGCTGCACGCATCCTAGGGAGCGGAGAGGGCAGCGAAGCCGCACGTATTCGGGCGTATCTGGAATCCTTTCAAGAGGAACTACGTGCGCAGGCCCACGCAAAAGGTGCCACTCTTCGGCAGGGCTAGTCCGTTCGAGGCGACCCGCTACACGTTGCAGTTGCCCAAGAGGGCAAAGAGGTCAGGCTCAGGCTCGTTGCTGGGGGAGGGGGAAGGCGCTACCAGCAACTGATAGTCGGATCGAGAGATCCCGCTGCGTCCTTGTAGCCCAGGAACAGTAGTCGGGGACACAGTGGGAGAAACAGACACGCTCGGCGAGGGGGACGGCGAAGGGGACGGTGAGGGTGAGGGCTCTGGCTCGTCTAGATGCGAGGTGGAGGCAACGGACTTTCCGCTAATCGGGCGGTCGTTGATGATGTTCTTAAACAACGTCTGCGCCGATGATGTCCAATCCAAACCGCCTGGGCTTGGCTCTTTGTTCCCGCGATATTTCCACGGCACAGTCGTGAACACAATGTTTTCTTTTTCAATGTCGCGCAGGCTGTAGGCGAGCCCGATCAAGAAGTTGATGTCGGCAAGTTCTGGGCTCATCGTCATCTGGGCGGTGCCAGCGGAGATAAAGTCGGCAAGCTCGTCTGGCTTGTACAAAATTCCTTTAAACAAGACGGTCTCTGCGATCTTGGCGAGCAGGTCTTGTTGGCGCTCGATGCGTTCAGGGTCTGACCCTGTGATGACGCCCTCTTCTGCGGTGCGTACTCGTGCGTAGCCCAGCGCCTGACGCCCGTTGAGAATTTGTGGGCCTGCTTGGAGATCTAACTTTGCTTTAGTGGAGTAGATCCTTCTCTCCACACACATGGGCACCCCACCAATGGAGTCCACCATCTGCTGAAAGCCGTAGAAGTCGATAACCGCGTAATAGTGGATGTATATCCCGGTGAGTTCTTCGACGGCACGAATCGTGCAGGTGGCGGCATTTGCAGGGTCGCCGTTGCGCCCGCCGTTAGCAAAAGCAATATTGAACGCGCCGAACCAGCCACGCGCAGTGCTGCCGTCGAATAGTTTGCAGTCTGGAATTCGCACTTTGGAGTCGCGCGGGATTGACACCATTTCGACCCTTTTACGGTCGGCGCTGATGTGCATGATGATGGTGGTGTCGTTACGCATTCCGCCGGCTACACGACCGCCGATGTCCCCATTTTGACCTGTGCGCACATCGGAACCGAGAAGCAAGATGTTGATGGCTCCACCCTCGAGGGCATCATCCGGCCCCCCTGGGCTCGGGCCCACGGCTTGACTTGGCCGCACGTATGCCTCGTCAAGGAAGGCATTGGCGTCGAATGTCT
>WTKG01000197.1 GCA_011524475.1 Demequinaceae bacterium | reverse complement strand
TTTACGCATTGGTAGACACCGGCAGTGTGGATCCCGCGAATCCGGGCGCAACTGCCGCGGATGAGCGGGGTTCTCGCGCGGTTTCCTCTGTCTTTGAGCCAGGGTCCACATCGAAAGTCATCACTATGGCGGCGCTTCTTGAGGAAGGGTTTGCC
Source organism: Demequinaceae bacterium (assembly GCA_011524475.1). GTDB lineage: Bacteria > Actinomycetota > Actinomycetes > Actinomycetales > Demequinaceae > WTKG01. Next base: position 6,249 of record WTKG01000197.1, on the reverse strand, counting down.
ACGCCTACTAGCCGTTATATCGCCCCAGATAGCTGGACCAATAGTGCAGGGGAAACGTTTACTGATGCCCACGATCACGAAGATTGGGCGCTCACGCTTACAGGAGTTCTTGCGCGTTCGTCCAACACTGGCACCATTCGAGCCGGGAGCCCCCTGTCTCTTGACCAGAGGTATGACTATCTGCAGGCTTTCGGCTTTGGTGAGCGTACCGACGTAGGGCTGCCTGGAGAGTCACGCGGCATTATGCGCACGCCCGATCAATGGTTTGGACGTACTCAAGATGCAGTGTTGTTTGGGCAAGGTGTTGCGGTAACTGCGGTGCAGCAAACCCAAGTATTTGCGACCATCGCGAACGGGGGAGTCCGGGTTTCTCCCACGGTGGTGGCAGGACTGCAAAACGAAGAAAGGGTTTTTCAGCCGCGGGTGGTGGAAGAACCCGTCCAGGTAGTTTCCGAGCAGACTGCAGATCAACTCATGAGCATGCTGGAATCAGTCGTTACTGACGGGACGGGAGCCAAGGCGGAAATCCCTGCTTACCGAGTGGCGGGAAAAACAGGCACAGCGCAGGCGGCCGGTCCGTCTGGAGAGATGACAGAGATCGTTGCCTCATTCGTCGGTATTGCCCCGGCTGATGACCCGCGTATTGTCGTGTCGGTGTTTATGTTTAATCCACAGACGTCAATCTGGGGAGGTGACGTGGCAGCTCCGGTATTCCGTGACGTGGCTACCCACACCCTGCACACACTTCAGGTAGCCCCCAGTTCTGGCGAGCGGCAGGCGTATCCTTTGACGTGGGAGTGACGATGGAGGCTATGCCGATGCGGCCGTCCAGGGTTGCTGATGTCACCGTTGCAGACATTGCGACCGCAACCGGGACGGAAGTGGACTCAGGGGACTCACATATCCGCGTTACTGGCGTGAGCGTGAATTCGCAAGAGGTGGAGCCAGGGGATCTTTTTGGGGCACTTCCTGGCCTTCATGTTCATGGTGCGACGTTTGCTACCCAGGCGCACGAACGAGGAGCCTCGGCCATATTGACAGACCCTCAAGGATGCGCACATCTGCGAGCATCCGGATTTCCTGATGACGTTCCGGTAATCGTGGCAGATGCGCCGCGCAAGGCCATTGGTGAAGCAGCGGCCTACACGTATGGACATCCTTCGCGAACTTTGAAACTCGTGGGAGTGACAGGCACGAATGGGAAGACAACCACGGCATATTTTGTCGATGCGGCGCTTTCCCAGACCCATACCCACAGGGGACTATTAGGGACCGTGGAACTTCGCGTGAATGATCAGAGCGTGGAGAGCCCTCGTACCACCGTGGAAGCCCCCGTTCTTCAGTCTCTCTTGGCGCGCATGCTAGAGGTGGGGTGCAGCGTCGCCACCACGGAAGTGTCGAGTCACGCCGCTGCGCTTGACCGAATTTCTGGTGCCGAATTTGAGGTTGCGGTTTTCACTAATCTGCAGTGGGATCACCTGGATTTCCACGGAACCATGGATCAATACTTCGCAGACAAAGCTCGCCTTTTTCAGCCGGGCCGTGCCCGTCACGCGGTGGTGTGTGTGGATGACGAATGGGGTCAACGTCTCGCCCGTGAAGTGTCGATTCCCGTCACCACGGTCGCCACCCGTGATGCCTCTATGGATGCCGACTGGCGGGTGGAGAATGCCGATGTAGGCCTCGACGGAGTGGGTTCCAGCTTCGACCTTGTCCATTCCGATGGCACGAGGCATAAGGCCGAAAGCCCGTTACCGGGGCTGGTAAACGTTTCCAATGCGGCGGTAGCAATAATCGCGGCTCATCACGCGGGAGTTCCTCTAGAACAATCTATTGCGGGTGTCGCGCGCGCGCATGACATTCCTGGCCGCATGGAACGAGTCGTGGAGCGCAGTGAGCACGATCCGCTGGCAATCGTGGACTATGCCCACACTCCCGACGCGCTCACTCTGGCACTCGAAGGTGTGCGGCCCATCACGAAAGGCCGCATCATCATTATTTTTGGTTCCGATGGAGATCGGGATCGTGGCAAGCGTCCTGTTCTCGGAAACATTGCCGCGCGCCTGGCAGATGTCATTGTGCTGACAGACGAGAATCCTCGTAGTGAAAAACCAGCAGACATCCGCCAGCAGATCAAGGCAGGGATTCAGGAAATACGCCCTACCCTGGAAGATGTCCACGAAATTGTTCCTCGCGCCAGTGCAGTGGAGCATGGGTTGCGGTTAGGGAAGCCAGGAGACACGGTGATTGTCACAGGCAAGGGCCATGAACCCACTCAAGAAATCGCGGGTGTTTTTCACCGCTATAACGATCGAGATGAGTTTCTGCGTGCGCATCAGCTAATAGTTGCCGAACGTCAGGAAGGCGCATGATTGCGCGCTCTGCAGCGTGGATAGCTGACGTTACCGGGGGAGTACTTGTTGCCCCCGAGGACGTGACAGTGACCTCTGTCGCACACGACTCGCGCCACGTGAACCCGGGGGCCCTCTACGTCGCGTTGCCGGGCGAACGTGCAGATGGGCATGATTTTGTTGCAGCAGCAACGGATGCCGGAGCGGTGCTCCACCTTGTGACGCGCACCGTGGAACACCCTCACGTGCGAGTCGCAGATACGACAGCGGCTCTGGGGGCCATTGCTCGCGCCTATCTGGCAGAGTTGCGCAGCACCAGCGAGATCCATGTCGTCGGCATTACGGGAAGTAACGGTAAGACAACCACGAAGGACCTACTTGCGGCGGCGATTCCCGATGTTGTTGCTCCGGTAGAAAGTTTCAACAACGAAGTGGGCCTGCCTCTTACGGTCCTCCGCGCGGATGAGAACACTCGCACGTTGGTTTTAGAGATGGGGGCTTCGGGCCCAGGCCAGATCACGTATCTCACATCTATTGCTCCCCTTGATGTGGCGTGTGTATTGATGGTGGGAAGTGCGCACAGGGGAATGTATGAGTCTTTCGAAGCAATAGCCGCGGCCAAAAAAGAAATTGTCGAAGGTCTTCTGCCCACGGGTGTCGCAGTTCTTAACAGTGACGATGCCCATGTGATGGCCATGGCTGAGAGCGCCCCACGGGTGGTGACGTTTGGCCGGGGCCAGGCGGATGTTGCAGCGACACACGTAGAAATGCGCCAGGGCCACGCCCGCATCACCGTCAGCAATGGACCCGTCGGGATGTTGGCTGCGCAGTGCATTCCGCAACAGGCGACTTTGGGCCTGTTGGGCGAACATCATGTGACGAATGCGCTTGCGGCCATTGCGGTCGCAGTGGAGTGTGGAGTGCGGTTCGAGGAAGCCGTCAGAGATGTTGCTGGGGTCACATCTGTCTCGGGCCAACGTATGGCATTAACCCATAGACGCGACGGAATTGTGGTTTTGGACGATTCGTATAACGCCTCGGTGGAGTCCGTTATTGCGGCCTTCCGTTCATTGAAAGATGTCGCTGAAGGCGCGCGCACTATTGCAGTGCTGGGAGAAATTCTTGAAATGGGAGAGGAATCCGTTTCCGCGCATGCACAACTAGGGCGCGAGGCGGTGCGACTCGACATCTCGACACTGGTAGTGGTGGGAGAAGGGGCGAAACCTGCCTACGACTCAGCACTATTAGAAGGCTCCTGGGGAGAGGAGGCGCGTTACGTCGCTACGATCGACGAGGCTGACACACTTCTTCGCGAAATTCTGGGCTCGGGGGACACCGTGCTGTTTAAGGCTTCGCATGGAACGGGTGTATGGAAACTTGCACAGACCTGGACAGAGGACGGCTAGATGCTTGCGATTGTGATCGCTGGCGGTATCGCAATGATGCTGTCGCTGTTCGTCACCCCCTTATTCATTAGATACCTCACTCGCCATCAGTACGGACAGTTCGTGCGACACGATGGGCCTGCCAGCCATCACGTGAAACGTGGCACCCCCACCATGGGTGGAGTAGTCATCATCTTTGCTGTGGTGCTTGGTTGGCTTGGAGGCAACATCCTCACGGGACGTGTCCCTAACGTCTCTTCTTTGTTGGTCGTAGGCCTCGTGGTCGGTTTGGGTGTAGTCGGTTTTGCTGACGATGCCATCAAAATCACCCGTGAACGTTCGCTGGGTTTGAGTGCCCGTTGGAAAATCGTCGGACAGGCAGCGGTCGGAATCACCTTTAGCGTGCTTGCCTTGCAGTTCGCGAATGAACACGGTGTCACCCCCGCATCCACCGCTATCTCGTTTTTACGAGACACAGCCGTTGATATGGCCTATTGGGGCACCACGGTAGGTGTGGTGTTGTTCGTTCTGTGGTCAAATTTTTTGATCACGGCATGGTCGAATGCAGTCAATCTGACTGACGGCTTGGATGGCTTAGCAACGGGCGCTTCAGCAATCTTTTTCCTCGCCTATGTTCTTGTAGGTATTTGGAAACTAAATCAGTCGTGTGTGCTCCCTGAAGCGGCGTTGGCGACGTGTTACGAAGTGCGCGATCCCCGAGATCTCGCCATTCTTGCGTCAGCTCTCACCGGAGCCGCAGTCGGGTTCTTATGGTGGAACGCTTCACCTGCAAAGATTTTTATGGGAGACACCGGCTCCCTCGCATTAGGAGGAGCCGTGGCGGGGCTCACCTTGTTGACCCGCACAGAGCTTCTCGGCGTGATTATCGGAGGTTTGTTCGTGCTGATCACGCTGTCGGTTGTCGTGCAGGTTGCCAGTTTTAAGATGACTGGAAAAAGGGTGTTAAAGATGGCTCCGCTCCATCATCATTTTGAGCAGTTGGGGTGGGGGGAAGTCACCATCGTGGTGCGGTTCTGGGTCATTGCTGGCATGTGTGCCGCCTTAGGGATGGGCATTTTCTATGCCGAATGGGTTGCCTCGCTGTGAACCTTGCTGACGCGCACGTCCTAGTGCTGGGACGCGGCGTTACCGGTGAGGCAGTTGTCGAGTGTCTTGAAGCACGCGGTATTGCCTATACGACTGTTGATGCGCACGCGCCCGCCGATTTTTCCCGAGTTGCGGATATTGATTGCTCCGACTACGACATTGCCGTGGTGTCTCCAGGCTGGCCTCCTTCGGGGCCTGATATTGCGGCACTTCAGGACGCGGGGCTTCCCGTGTGGAGCGAAGTGGAACTTGCATGGCAGATACGCGACCCCGACACCGCATGGATAGTGGTCACCGGGACGAATGGCAAAACGTCCACGGTCGAAATACTCGGTGCAATTGCCCGTGAAGCACAGATTTCACATGCGGTAGTAGGAAACGTAGGTACGCCGGTGGTGCGCGAAGCGGCTGCGGGGCATGAGTTATTGATAGTGGAAGCTTCAAGTTTTCAACTACATTTCACTCACTCCATGAAGCCCCATGCTTCCGTCATTCTCAACATCGCTGACGATCACCTTGACTGGCATGGGAGTTTTGCCGAATATCGCCGGGCGAAGGCTCGGGTGTACAAGGACACGGCCGTCGCTGCGGTATATCCCGCGGATGACCCGATGATTGAACAATGTGTGCGCGACGCCGATGTCCAAGAAGGGTGTCGAGCGATTGGTTACAGCTTGGGGCCACCAGCTGTGTCGCAGCTCGGAGTCGTAGAAGATCTACTTGTCGATCGCGCCTTTGGGCAGGAGCGGCGTTCCACTGCGATAGAGATCGGAAATCTGGTGGATGTGCATTCGACCACGAAAAATCCTCCTGGCTACGCGGTGCGGAATGCGTTGGCGGCAGCCGCGTTAGCACGATCGGTAGGTATCACACCGGAGAGCGTAGCGGCGGGGATTCGCGCTTTCAGGCCAGGAAAGCATCGAGGAGAGATCGTTGCTGCACGCGATGGTGTGACCTACATAAATAACTCTAAGGCGACAAACCCGCACGCGGCACGGGCGACATTTGAGGCGCATAGTGAAGCGTCAGTCGTCTGGATTGCCGGAGGTCTTGCCAAGGGTGCACGGTATGACGATCTTGTCACCGCTGTTGCATCACAGTTACGTGCGGTGATTCTCATCGGCGAGGACTCGTCCGAACTTTCTGGCGCGCTCGCGCGACACGCCCCAGCAATCCCGCTGACACGGATTAAGCCGGGCAAGACTGTCATGGTCAGGGCTGTCGCGGCGGCTGCTGATAGCGCGCGTGCAGGGGACACGGTCTTGATGTGCCCAGCGAGCGCATCAATGGATCAGTTTGACGGGTACCACGATCGTGGCGAGAAGTTTTCGCAGGCAGTCGAGGCTCTTGCCAGATAGGAGGTGTGTATGGCTATCACCGTGAGTCATCCGCGCGCCTCTCGTGCT
>WTKG01000114.1 GCA_011524475.1 Demequinaceae bacterium | reverse complement strand
GAGCTGGACATCCGGATCTGGAAGGGCAAGAAGTATCAGTCTGGGCCGATCCTGCCACGGCAGTGTTAGTGGAGGCTGCGGCAGAGGCTTTTCGTGCGGACACCGGTGGCACCGTTGATCTCACAATATTTGACGAAGGGGTGTCTGACGAAGACATCCTCATCCACGTGCCAGCGGGAACTGGCCCTGATATTGCATTCGTCACTCACCGATTACTGGATGAATACATTGCTGCCGGAGTTATCGAAAGCATTCCCCAAGATGTCTGGGTGGACGATTTCGGGCCCGTAGCCCGCGATGCCTGGAGTCGAGACGGTGACATCTACGCAGTGCCGGTAGCTACGTCGTGTGTCGCCTTGGTGATGCGCACTATTTTTGACGAACCGGAGGGGGAAGCGACCGCAGGTTTTTCGCCGAGCCTGTCTCCCAGTGTGGTGGCCAGCGCTTCTCCGTCGGAGGTCTCTTCGCCTCCAATCGCGACCGCACTGGCTTTTGGTCCTGACCGCATGGAGGCGGCATATGCGGTGCAGACAACATTTGGAGGTGGATTTGACCTGATCTTCGGTGCCGACTACCCCGGGGTGACTGCGGACATTGACGAATTTCGTAGATTCGCAGAATTTGTGCATGCAGATGCACAGACGGAATCTCCCACGTTTGTGCCAGGAACCACAGAAGAAGACATCGTGGCTGCTTTTGTTGCAGGAGAGGCCGCCTCTGTTGTCGCGAGACCTCAACATCTTGAGGCACTGAGAGAGGGCGGAATAGCAATCAGTGTCTCACCGGTACCCTCCATCGGCGGCGAACCATCTGTGCCCGCAGTGACGGTGCTGGGCGCGGTTGTCACCTCTTCGGGGCGGGATAACGGCATCGCCGAATATTTTGTAGCCGAGTACCTCAGTCAGCTGGATTCTCATCAATCGCTTGCAGAGGCATCAGTAATTGTTCCCGCCCATACCGGCGTCACGATAACTGACGTTGCCATTGCCTCGTATGCCGTCATTGCTGAGAATGGCAACAGCGCGCCCACGTCCTTCGCGGCGGCGCAGGCCTGGGCAGTCTGGGAAGACATAGTCATTGCAAGCGCACAAGGTGAGGTTGTGGAAGAGAGTCGCTGGACTGCGCTAGAGGAGTTGTTGCGGGTATCGGAAACGAATTCCAGCGCGGCACCTGACATTGATGTGGCCGAGAGCCCCAGCCCAACTCTAGAGTGACTCCTATGACTGAACCTTCTGCCTCACAAATCGCACAACGTTCCACGTATCTTTTTGCCGCGCGTCTTTCTGTCGTCGTGATTGCGGTGGTGGCAGTAGTGGGCAGTGTGGTCGGGTGGTTCGTTGCAGACCTCAATGGCGTATGGACTGCTCTCGCCGGCGCTGCGACCGCGGCAATCTTTGGCATCGTCACGACTGTCGCAGCCTGGTGGGGGGCCAAGGGTGATCCCGCCACCTTTATTGCCTGGGTGATGGGGACGTGGATACTCAAAATCGCTGCAGTGATCGGAGCGTCGCTCGCGTTTTCGGCACAAGAATGGTTGGTGCGACCCTTGTATGGCGCGATTCTGGTTGCCGGTGCGATGGCGGCCCTGGCTGTAGACATTGTTGCTCTTCAAAGGTCGCGAGTTCCATACGTCGACGCCGGTCTGTAGCCGTAGCGTACTGGGGTAAGATTTTGCCCTGTTCCCACGATGACTTGATGGCGCCTTAGGTGCTGTCCCGCAGGTTCGGAGATTTCCTTGTCGTTAGTGATGACGATCATCTCTACCGCCACTGAGAGTAGCGACGGCTTTTACAGCCCTTCACTGAACGACTTCTTCCCACCTGCCCTTTTTGGAGAAGGAACTTTTTTCGAGTTCAACCGAGTGTTGTTCGTGCGCATGGTGATCACTGCTGTGCTGGTGGGAATGTTCGTTCTCATTGGAATGCGGGCCAAAGTTATCCCCGGTCGTGGCCAGGCGCTGTTCGAGTTAATTCTGGATTTCTTGCGCGTGAACGTTGTCGAGGCAGTTCTCGGCAAGCAGGAAGGTCGCCGTCACGAGGCTCTGATTTTCTTCTTGTTCTTCACCATTTTCGCGTTTAACGTCACGGGAATCATTCCGGGCCTCAATATCGCTTCGACGGGCCTTATTGCGTTGCCGTTACTGCTCGCGACGCTCACTTTCGTGTGGTACCTGGTAGCCGGCATTCGCCAACACGGGGTGGGACGTTATCTCAGCTTGTCGCTTTTCCCTCCGAGCGTGCCCAAGCCGCTTCTGGTGTTAATGACTCCCATTGATGCGCTTCAAGTATTCCTGATCCGCCCGGCCTCTCTCACCGTGCGACTTGCCATCAACATGTTGGTGGGGCACTTGCTTCTGGTGCTTACCTACTCAGCTACTCAATACTTCTGGGTGCAAGCAGCCGATGGGGTTAATCTGTTGTTCGGATTGCTCACGTTTATAGGAATCTTGTTTATGACCGTGCTGGAGTTGTTCGTAGCCGGTCTGCAAGCCTTTATTTTTGCAATGCTTACTGCTGTGTACATCAACATGGCCACGGCGGAAGATCACTAAAGGTCCTTACGGACACGAAAGGAAACACCATGGACGCCACGAACCTGGCGGAACTTGTAGGAAACGTCAACACGATCGGATACGGCCTTGCCGCGATCGGGCCGGCTATCGGTCTTGGCATCCTGATGGGCCGCGTTGTCGAAGGTACCGCGCGTCAGCCAGAGATGGCTGGTCGCCTCCAGGGCATCATGTGGATTGGTGTGGGTCTTATTGAGATCCTCGCACTCATCGGCATCGCCACACCGTTCTTCTTGCCCTCCTAATGATCGGCATATTGTTGCCGCTCGCGGAAGCGGGCGACACGGACCGCTCGCCGCTTATACCGGCGACGTTCGAGATCTTCTGGTCGGCAGTTCCACTGGCGATCCTGGCGTTGGCGTTTTTCGCTTTTGCGCGCCCACGCTTGAACAAAGTTCTTGATGAACGTGCGGAAAAGATCAAAGGTGGAATCGAGAAGGCGGCAAAGGCTGAGGCACAGGCTGCTGCTGCGCAGGAGCAGTACACGGCGCAGTTGAGCGAAGCACGTGCGGAGGCAGCAAAGATTCGCGAGGACGCACGGTCGGAGGCAAGTCAGATCGTCACCGAAGGGCGTGACAAAGCCTCGAGTGATGCACAACGTATTGCCGAAGGTGCGCAGAAGTCCATTGAGGCCGAGCGGCAGCAGGCGATTGTTGCCTTACGCGGAGAAGTAGGCAGTCTTGCCACGGAACTTGCCTCACGTATTGTCGGGGAAGCCCTTACGGATGACGCCCGTCAGAAACGTGTCGTGGATTCCTTCCTCGACGAGCTTGAGCAGTCTTTGGAGAACACAAAGTAATGCATCCCCGTAGCCAGGCATCGCGTGCGGTACTCGCTGCCGTCGAGCCCACCATAAGTGCTGCTGGTACGTCCGCCACGGATGTTGCCGCAGGGCTCTTTAGCGTGGTGGACGCACTTGACTCGCATGCTTCGCTACGTCGCGCCCTTACGGATCCTTCTCGTGACGGCGCAGCCAAGAAGGCACTGGTGGCGGATGTTTTCACGGGTCTTGATAAGCGTTCCGCTGAGGTGGTTCACACCGCGGTTGCGACACGTTTTTCTGATGAACGTGATCTTGCCGACACACTGGAGTCAGCCGGAGTAGAGGCGGTCCTGATTGCTGCTGAGTCCGCGAAGGCCTTGGACACAGTGGAGCAAGAGCTTTTCGCCCTTCAGCGTCTTCTCGACTCGGAACGTGACTTACGGGTAGCTCTTGACGAACGCTCTGGGTCATCGGCAACCCGGGTCGAGTTGTTGAACACAGTAATTGGCGCACACGTGGGAGACCACACACGTGTGCTCGTACAGCGCCTCACCGAGGCGCCTCGCTCCGGAAGGTTGAGCAGCGCAATCCACGGCCTCATCACGGCAGCTGCGTCTCGTCGGGACCGTGCTGTTGCTCACGTCACTGCTGCACGGGCGCTGACGGCTGCGCAAAGCACCCGATTGCAGAAAATACTCACTAAGGCATATGGGCGAGACATCCAAGTAAATGTTGCTATCGAGCCAAAAGTGCTTGGTGGTATCAGAGTCCAGGTCGGGCATGAAGTAGTGGACGGCACAGTGCTGTCCCGTCTCGACGAAGCACGACAGAAGATTGGCGGCTAGGCCATCCGGTCTCGCCCATTGACAGGAGAAATCTCATGGCTGACCTGAAGATCAGTGCGGACGAAATTCGTTCTGCGCTTGAGGGTTACGTAAAGTCCTATGAACCTAGTGGAGCAGTAAGTGAAGAGGTAGGGCGCGTCACGCTTGCCGCTGACGGTATCGCCGAGGTGGAAGGTCTCCCCGGTGTGATGGCAAACGAGTTGCTGCGATTCGCGGACGGCACTCTGGGGCTTGCGTTGAACCTTGACGTGCGTTCGATTGGTGTGGTGATTCTTGGTGAGTTCACCGGGATTGAAGAAGGCCAAGAAGTGCACCGCACCGGTGAGGTTCTTTCGGTGCCTGTGGGAGATGGATACCTCGGCCGTGTGGTGGACCCGCTCGGAAACCCGATCGATGGTCTAGGAGACATTGACACGGAGGGTCGCCGTGCGCTTGAGCTGCAGGCTCCTGGCGTGATGGTGCGTAAGTCAGTTCATGAGCCTTTGCAGACTGGCCTGAAGGCTATTGACGCCATGATCCCCGTGGGTCGTGGCCAGCGTCAGCTCATTATTGGTGACCGCCAGACGGGCAAGACCGCCATTGCGATTGACACCATCATCAACCAGAAGTCCAACTGGGAGTCTGGGGACGTTTCGAAGCAGGTGCGATGCATCTATGTGGCAGTGGGGCAAAAAGGTTCCACGATTGCTTCTGTTCGGGGCGCGTTGGAAGAGGCAGGCGCACTCGAATACACGACTATCGTCGCGGCCCCTGCGTCTGACCCTGCTGGGTTTAAGTACCTCGCCCCCTACACCGGTTCTGCGATTGGGCAGCACTGGATGTACGGCGGTAAGCACGTGCTGATCATTTTTGATGACTTGTCGAAGCAGGCGGAGGCATACCGCGCAGTCTCGTTGCTGTTGCGTCGTCCACCGGGCCGTGAGGCATATCCCGGAGACGTCTTCTACTTGCACTCGCGCTTGCTGGAGCGTTGTGCCAAATTAAGTGACGACATGGGAGCTGGTTCCATGACCGGTCTTCCGGTGATCGAGACCAAGGCGAACGACGTCTCGGCGTACATTCCTACCAACGTTATTTCGATTACGGACGGCCAGATCTTCCTTCAGTCTGACCTCTTCAACGCCAACCAGCGCCCCGCTGTCGACGTGGGTATTTCTGTCTCCCGCGTGGGTGGTTCAGCGCAGGTCAAAGCAATGAAGAAAGTCTCCGGAACTCTCAAGATTGACCTTGCTCAGTACCGTTCCCTTGAGGCCTTTGCGATGTTCGCATCCGACCTTGACGCGGCCAGCCGCCAGCAACTCACCCGAGGTGCGCGCCTCATGGAGTTGCTGAAGCAGCCCCAGTACACGCCGTATCCGGTAGAGGAACAGGTGGCATCTATTTGGGCCGGAACCAAGGGCAAGCTTGACGAGATTGCGGTGAGTGATGTGCTGCGTTTTGAGCGCGAGTTGATTGATCACTTGCGGCGTCACACCAAAGTGCTCGATTCGATCGGCAGTAGCGGTGTGTTGGACGACGACACCGAGGCTGAACTGGAGAAGGCAGTGGACAGTTTTGTCACCACCTTCCTTGGGAGCGACGGCGCGGAAATGTCCACGGATTCCAGCACTGCTGACGGTGAAGACGTGGACGTAGAGCAAGAACAAATCGTCGCGAAGAAGCGGAAGTAATCCATGGGTGGACAGCAGCGCGTCTACCGGCAACGGATCCGGTCGACTCAGTCGCTGAAGAAAATTTTCCGGGCGATGGAGCTGATTGCAGCTTCACGCATCGGGAAGGCGCGCCAGCGCGTCGCGGAGGCAACTCCATATGCGACGGCTATTACCCGCGCTATTTCTGCTGTCGCCACTCACTCGGACATTGACCACCCGTTGACGTCTGAACGTACGGACACAAAGAAGGTAGCTGTGCTCGTGATTACCGCTGACCGCGGTATGGCCGGTGCGTATAGCGCAAACGCTATCCGTGAGTCTGAGCGTCTGCGCGAGCAGTTAGAAGAAGAGGGCAAAGAGGTAGTCCAATACGCTTCCGGTCGCCGTGGAGTGAATTACTTTAAGTTCCGCAACAGGGAACTTGCCGGCCAGTGGGAAGGCGGCTCTGACTCTCCCGTCAATGACCGTGCCGTGGAGATCGCCCAGACGTTGTTAGACGCCTTCCGCGCATCCCCTGAAGACGGTGGCGTGAGTGAACTCCACATTGTCTACACCCACTTCCGTTCCATGGTTGCGCAGGAGCCACGCGTGATTCGCTTGCTTCCTTTGGAAATCGTAGAAGGCGTTGCCGAGCCGACGGCCGACGTTTCCCCTTTATATGAATTTGAACCGGGCGCTGCTGATGTGCTCGATTCGCTGTTGCCGCGGTACATCGAGTCGCGTTTGTAC
>WTKG01000023.1 GCA_011524475.1 Demequinaceae bacterium | reverse complement strand
AGACAGGAGAGACAAACGCGTCACTTTCTTTCCTGCTGGCCGAGCTTCGACCTCAATCCCGGTGGTCAAAAGGTTGTCGGGATCTGTCAAGACAAGAGAACCCTCCCCACCGGGGAACAGCCGGGGAAAAATCTCTTTGAACTGTGCCGCTGTGTCGTGGAATGCTTCCTCGAAAATCGTCTGTACTCGATCGTCAATGTCAGAGACGATCCTTAGCAGATCCTCGCGAGATTTCGTGATGTCAGCAAGTTGTTCCGTCAAGAAAACATGCCGCTGCTCCAGTGCCTCGAACTCCTCCAAAGCCAAGGGGTTGACTTTGCCCAGTTGAGACAATGCGCGCTCCGCGCGGCGCAGCCGCTTCTGTTGTTCTTCCCTCACGAATGGAGTAGTGGACGGCCCCTGCTCTTCGCTCTCCTCACTCGAATCATCTGACGCGTGAGGAACAGGGCGGTGCGGCCCGAATTCCTCCACCAGGTCGTCTGCTTCCATTCCTAATTCTTCAACGGCGCGCTCCTTCAACTGCTGAAGCCTGACTCGCTGTTCCGCGCGGGCAACCTCGTCCTTATGGGCGTCATCTGTCAGACGAGCCAGGTCTTGCGCCACCACATCTACATGCGCGCGCACCGATGAGAGCTCTGTCATCTGTTCCGTGCGGGCGTTCTCCATCGTCGCGCGCGTCTCCGCTGCGACGTGAATCACTCCATCAATCTTCTCCAAAGCAGCCGTAGCGCCCGCCACTACCTCACGGGCGGCAACGGCTTGACGAGCACGACGCTCCGAGGCTTCTTCGGCTTTTACTCGCGCCGCACGATCCGCCTCGATAGCGCGAGCCAGGGACTCCACTCTGCTCGCGAGTGCTCTCGCGCGCTCTTCGAGAGTGCGCAGTGCAAGCCGCGCTTCCGTCTCACGGGCTCTGGCCTCAGCCGCTGTCGCCGCATGAATGTCTCGCTCCCGTTGAGCCTCCGTTGCTTCTTCTTGTGACTCTTCAGGAGTGGCTTCCGCTCGGGTGAGCCTTTGCGTCACATCCGCCAACTGTTCCTGTTCCGCTTCAAGGCGGTCACGCGCCTGCCGTAATTGACCATTAATGCGAGTGGCTTCGTCAGAAGCCGCCCGGGAGGACGCCCCCCATCGGCCAAGTTCTTCCGCGACTGCCGAAATGCGCGCATCAGACTCGTGCAGTCGCTCCAGCGTTGCCGCAAAAGCATCTTCCGCTTCCGTTTCCCGATCTTGTGCAGCCTTCAATTCGAAACTGGTCGACTCACACATTGCGTGAGCATCTTTGATGCGTTGGCGTGCCTCATCTAGAGCTGCCTGCATGTGGAGAACCGAGGGGGCTTCTCCGGCTCCACCGGAAGCACCGCGTGCTCCCAGCATGTCCCCTCTACGAGTCACGGCGGTGACGTCATGTGAACGCGACACAAGCGCCCGCGCCGCAGCGAGATCCTCGACCACGACCACGCCACTTAACAAGAAGCGCACAGTCTCCACGACGCCGTGCGGCCCTGACACGATGTCACGCGCCCACAGTGCATCATCTGGAATGTCCACATCGGGCTGACGTACAGGCGCGTCTGCGTCTGCCACCACAAATCGAGCACGCCCTTCGTCTTCGTCGCGCAACCAGCGAATTGCATCCACTGCTGACTCCACAGAGTCAGCCACCAACGCTTCGGCATACGGCCCCAGCGCTGCTGCGATGGCATCCTCCGCATCAGCACCGACGTCAATCAGTGACGCCACGGTGCCCTTTACTCCCCTGATTCCTTCACTCAAAATTGCGCCTGAGCCGTCTTTTCGTTGCAAAGACAATTCGAGTGCTTCCGCCCGCGCGGTCCATGTATCCCGTTCGCGGGTAGCGTCAGAGAGCTTGTCGTTCATCTCCTTCACCGCAGCACCAGCAACTGCCAGCGCCTGAGTTGCGCTCTCGTGCGCAGCATCGAGGTCTTGTTCACCGGCTTCTGCCCGTGCCACCGTCCCTTCGAGAGATGTGAATTCCTGAGATGCGTGTTGGGCTCTTTTTTCAGCATCGGCAAGGGCTTCGCGAAGGCGGCCCACTTCTGCTTCTGCTGCTTCCACTGTGGAGCGTCGCGCAGCCACGTCGCCCGCAAGCCGCGCTAGTCCTTCACGTTTATCCGCCGCTGCCCTGAGCACATCCGAAAGAGTTTTTTCTGCCGTTGCAGATTTTTCTTCCGCCAGGGATCGTTGCTTCTCCATCTCTTCTAATGCTGATTTCGCCTGGGCAACTTCTTCTTGGAGTTCCGAGTGAGTAGCACTGGCGCGACTACGTTGCTCATCAAGGTCCACTAAATCCTGCGGTGGGACGACGTCCACGTGAGACCCCAACATCCGCAATCGTTCGTCTGCAAGAGTGCGCAAGTTACGCAAACCGTCACGTTGAGCCGTCAGCCGGTAAAACACATCATGCGCCCGCGACAAAGCCGGAGTTGCTTCCGCAGAGAGCCGCTCCAATTCCACTATCCGTGCCCTACTGGAGTCCATATCGCTCTGGACCTGGGTGCGCCTTTCATTCAGCGCACTCTCATCTGCCAACTCTTTTTCTATGATCTCGGTGGCGGTCGCGAGGTCATCGGCAAGGAGCCTCGCCCGCGCATCACGCACATCACTTTGAATCACATGAGCCTGCCGAGCAATCTCCGCTTGCTTGCCCAGCGGACCCAGGCCTCTACGTATCTCAGCAATGAGATCTTGCACTCGGGTGAAATTTGCCTGCATCGCATCAAGCTTCCGCAGGGCCTTTTCTTTACGTTTGCGATGCTTCAGAATTCCTGCTGCCTCTTCAATGAAGTGGCGTCGATCTTCAGGAGTCGCGCGCAATACATCGTCGAGCCGGCCTTGACCCACAATCACGTGCATTTCGCGGCCGAGGCCGGAATCGCTCAACAATTCTTGAATATCAAGGAGCCGACACTCTTCCCCATTGATTGCATATTCCGATCCTCCCGATCGGAACAATGTGCGCGAGATAGTCACTTCCGAATAGTCAATCGGGAGCGCGCCATCGGTGTTATCAATCGTGAGGGTCACTTCGGCGCGCCCAAGCGGAGGGCGGTCTGCCGTCCCGGCAAAGACCACATCGTTCATGGAGCCGCCACGAAGGCTTTTGGCTCCCTGTTCTCCCATCACCCATGTGAGGGCATCAACAATGTTTGATTTCCCAGAGCCGTTGGGGCCCACCACACAGGTAATCCCAGGCTCCCATTCAAGGGTGGTCGCTGAGGCGAAGGACTTAAATCCTCGTAACGTCAGCGTCTTCAGATGCACGGGACAACTCTAGTCAGGACAAGGGGCTACACGGCACCAGGGAACCAAATAGCGATCTCGCGTTCTGCGGATTCCGCAGAATCAGAGCCGTGTACAAGATTTTGGAGAACTGGCGTGCCCCAGTCGCGCCCTAAGTCACCGCGGATTGTTCCCGGAGCGGCGACAGTGGGATCGGTGGCTCCGGCAAGAGAACGGAAACCTTCGATCACGCGTTGCCCCTCAGCAATTGCCGCCACTACGGGGCCAGACAACATGAACTCCACCAAGGGGTCATAGAAAGGCTTGCCAACGTGTTCCGCATAGTGCTGCTCAAGCATCTCCGTATCTGCGTGCACCATGCGCAAAGCCGCAACGGTGTATCCCTTATCTTCGACACGCTTGAGGATGTCCCCGGTAAGGCGCCTACGCACACCATCAGGCTTGACCACAATCAGAGTTCTTTCTGTCATGGAAGGGAGACTACCGGGAGAGCGCTGGTCGCACGCGCATACCCCATATATAAGCGACACGCCGATAGGCGGCTGGCGACGATTTCCACACTTCAAACGTTACACATGTGACACTTGTGACATACGGCATGAATGAAGAGGAGTGAGCCATGGTTCCGTTACGCAGTTTGAGCGCCACTGCCGGCGCAACCGCACTTGCCCTAGTGCTCAGCGGCTGCCTCTTTGGCGGAGGCGATCCGGAACCCGCCGAAACGCTGACCTCACCATCGGCCACGAATTCTCCAAGCCCCACCTCTAGCGCGACGCCTTCGCCGGATACTTCCGCTTCTCCCACCACTGTTGCTCCGGGAGTCAGGAGCGCTGTAACTCCTGAGATTTCGTTTGCCACAGTGGACGAAGATGCCGGTCTGCTGGTGGTGGAGGCAAGCGTTCCTGGAATCGTGGAAGACGGGGGGACATGCATCGCTGTGGCGCAAGGACGCTCTGAAACCGTGACCTTGTCGAACGCCGCATTAGCAAACGTGAGCGTTACCGCTTGCGGCCAGTTCTATTTTGAACTTGACGAACTCCCCTCCGGGACGGTGAGTGTAGTGGTGACCTATGGCTCCGCTAGCGCTACCGGAGATTCCGCCCCACTCGAAGTGGAGCTCCCCTAATGATCATTCAGGCGTTGTCGAGCCAGGGCCGTGGCATCCGCGTACTTGCCTACCTCATGGCTGCAGCACTGTTAGCGTCCCTCGCGGTCTCCACCTCTAGCCACCAGCCTGCAGCCGCAGTGCACAATGCAGATCCCTTCGACGCCGGGTTCATAGTCTCCGACGAACAGTTCTTCGACCATGACTCCATGACCGTGGCGGAAATTCAGGCTTTCCTCGACGACGTGGGCCCCAGTAATTGCAATGGGTGCCTGCGCGAGTACATCGCTTCCAGTTACGACAGGGACGCAAGTTCCGTCCGCTGCCCATATGCGCTGGAAGGAAAAGACAACATTTCCGCAGCGCAAATGATCTATGACGTGGCACAAGCGTGCCGCATTAATCCCAAAACCTTGCTGGTGATCCTTCAAAAGGAGACCAGCCTCGTCACTCTATCCTCGCCAGGAAGTTGGCGGTATCAGCGCGCCATGGGATACGCCTGCCCGGACAGCGCCCCGTGCGACACCTCCTATTACGGCCTCTTCATTCAGCTGTATTCCGCAGCTGGCCAGCTACGCCGCTACGGAAGTGGGGGGTTCACGTGGTATCCCGTGGGGCAAAGGTCGTACGTTCGATACCACCCGAAGTCTTCGTGTGGTGTGAAAGCCGTCACGATCCAAAACCGCGCGACTGCGGCGCTGTACTACTACACGCCTTACACTCCCAACGCCGCGGCGCTAGCAAACATGTACGGCACTGGAGATTCCTGCAGTTCGTACGGAAACCGTAACTTCTGGAGGTTGTGGTGGGACTGGTTCGGCAGCCCTACAGCGGCGATAGTGCCAGAGCCGGAACCGTCACCATCCGTGACACCCTCACCTAGCCCGTCACCATCTCCCACGCCTTCGGCAAGCCCGTCGCCGTCTGCGGCACCTTCGCCCAGCCCACGTGTGACGCCTAGCCCCGAGCCTTCCGCCACTCCAAGCGTCACCCCCAGTGCGGAACCGTCCCCCACTGCCACGGCAAGCCCCTCGCCAAGCCCCAGTGCTACCCCCACGGAAGATCCGGGAGAAGAAACTGGTGAGCCGACATTTATCCGGTACACCGTCAAATCCGGTGACACCGTGTGGGCCCTGGCCCAGAAATACGGCACCACAGTGGCGGCTATTGCGAAAGCAAGCGGGCTCGAAAACCCGGCACTGATCTACCGTGGAAGCATCTTGATCATTCCTCTTGCTGGTTACGAAGAGCCAGGGGAATCAGATACTCCTGACCCCTCCCCTAGCCCAGAGACCACTCCAGAGCCGAGCCCTGACCCTAGTCCTTCGGCATCGCCCACAGAGACAGAGGCCCCCGAGGAAACCGAGGATCCTGCAACGGAAGATGAACCACAGGAGGACATCACCTACACCGTGGTGCGTGGCGACACCTTGAGTGCTATTGCTGCACGATTCGGATCGACCGTTGCGGCCATTGCTGAACGGAACGGAATCACCAACGTGAACCTGATCTTTGTGAACCAAAAGATCGTGATCCCTGGAAGCGGAGCCGCGAGTTCAGACTCTGAGAGTGCGGGCGATTCTGGAAGTGCGTCCGCAGACACCACCACCACCTACACCGTGGTGCGTGGCGACACCCTGTGGGCAATTGCGCGACGCTACGACGTCACTGTGAGCCAGCTCGTGGAGTGGAACGACATCGACAACCCGCGGCTCATTTTTGCGGGTCAGAAGATTCGGATCCAGACCTCCTAATTTCGCGTTCGCGGTCAATGGTCCGGCCAAGCCTGACTGCGATAGCAAACACGACTGCAAACGTGAGCCCCACGGCGCCTATCGCGGGCGTGATAGCGAAACCCGCGATCGCAGGGATTTGAACAACCCACCCGAGCGCCTTGCCCCACGTGCGTTTTTGAACTCCTGAGGCAAGCGCCATCACAACCCCGGTGGCGATTGCAACCCACACAAACCAGGCTGGAACATCAATTGCGCCTGCTCGCTGAAGCCCAGAGACGGCCACGATTGCGAATAGCGCCGCCAACGCCTCCAGTACAAGGATGGCCTGCGCGAGAGTCAAACGTGCCGAGCGTTGTCATTTCGTCGACACAGACATCGATGCCGAATTGTCGACAGACTCAGACTCAGCGGAAACCGGGGACGAATGTTCAGAGCCCATTACTGCCCTCCTTCCCAGTCCGAGAAG
>WTKG01000190.1 GCA_011524475.1 Demequinaceae bacterium | reverse complement strand
CAACAAGGCCCGGTGGGTTCCCGATTCCACATTCCGGCCGGATTCCACCACGTGAATGACATCAGCTTTCGCAATAGTGGACAGCCGGTGTGCCACCGTAACCGTTGTGCGCCCCTCCGCTGCGCGGTCGAGGGCGGACTGCACGGCACGTTCCGAAACGGTGTCCAACGCAGAGGTGGCTTCATCGAGCACCAACACCGGTGGGTCTTTGAGAAGCACCCGCGCAATGGCGATGCGCTGTTTCTCTCCGCCGGAAAGGCGGTAGCCACGCTCCCCCACCACGGTGTCGTAGCCTTCCTCAAAACCCATAATCGTCTCGTGAATATTTGCCCCCCGGCAGGCTTCCTCGATTTGTTCCTGAGTAGCGTCGGGCTTGGCGTATCGAAGATTCTCCGCAACCGAAGCATGGAAAAGATACGTCTCTTGGGAAACAATTCCTACAGCATCGACAATGGACTCACGGGTCAGTTCTCGCACGTCTGCCCCTGCAAACATCACCTGCCCGGCAGTTGCTTCATAGAGTCTCGGCACCAGGTAGAGCACTGTAGTTTTTCCCGCTCCCGAGGGCCCCACGAACGCCACGTGTTCGCCCGGTTCTGCCACAAAACTGACTCCATCCAAGGTAGGAGCCCGGTCCTGTGATGCATCGGGGTACCGGAATGTGACCTCACGAAATTCGATGCGGCCGAGCGGACCGGGGGCGTCCTGGACGGTAATCGCCTCAGGCGCATCGGCGATGGTGGGCTCCAAATCCATGTACTCAAAAATGCGGGCAAAAAGTGCCTTGGACGTCTGCACATCCAGGGCCACCCGCATGAGGCCCATGAGTGGGAACAACAGCCGGCTCTGAATCGCGGTGAACGCCACAATCGTGCCCGCCGTAATCCCTCCCGTCAGCACTACAGAGGTCTGCGCTGAAGGGTCATCTCCGGTGAGGTCTCCAGTAATCAAGAATCCGGCAGCAAGATAAATCACGGCAGGAACCGAGGAAAAAATCGTCATCACCAGAGCAAAAAACCACTGCCCCGACATCTCTTGACGCACCTGCAAACCAATCTGTTGCGCGTTTTCGGTGCTGTAACGCTTCGTTTCGAAACGTTGACGATTAAACGCCTTGCTGAGCAAAATCCCCGACACACTCAACGTCTCTTGAGTGATCGCCGTCAGTTCGCTAAGGCTCTCTTGTGTGGCGGCCGCAATACGTGCACGCACTTGCCCCACGCGCCGCTGCACGGCCACCAGCGCCGGCATCACCACCACTGCGATAAGTGTGAGCCGCCAATCAAGCACCACCATCGCCACCAGGCTCGCAATCACGGTGACGGTGTTGCCCAGAATCGACGTCACGGTGTTGGTCAGCACGCCAGAGACCCCACCCACATCGTTTTGCAGCCGCGACTGGATGGTGCCTGTCTTGGTCTTGGTGAAAAAAGCTAAGTCCATGGATTGCAACCGCGTGAATAACAGTTCCCGCAAATCGCCAGCAACCCGGTTTCCTACAGTGCTGGTGAGCCATGTTTGCCATACGTTCAGCCCCGCCATGAGCAGGTAGACACCAATCGCGAGTGCACTGAGTTGGGCAAGCAGAGTGAGTTGCGGGGGCAGTGCCGCACCGGTGTCATCAAGTGGGAACAACGCAAAGTCAAAGGTGCGTTGAATAATCAGCGGGGGTACCACTGTGAGCGCAGAGCCCACCAGCACCAACAATCCGGTTCCCACCATGCGCATCCGGTAGTCCACAAACAAAGCCCCCACCCGGCGCCACAGGTGAGGAATCTCTGGTGCTTCTGCAAGCTCTTTTTTGATGTCTTCGGTGGTGCGGCCGCGCGCAGAACCTGCAGACGTTCGAGGGCCGCGCATACTCATGTTTCCGAGCGTACGACGTGCGGCGCCTGCGTGGGTCAGTGTTCGCTGGCGGCTATTCCGCTGCGAGCAATGCCTATATGGGAATAGGGCTCACGTGTCCGCAATAGATGTCGCTCCAGAGGTGACCCGCACCCACTGAGTGTATTTGGGCCTGCGGCCATACGCAGAGGACCATCGCAACAACCTGCGCACGAGCCACGGAGCAATGTGGCGAACGTAGTACCACGCCTCACGTAGCGGGGTGCGCGCAGGCACGTGCACGTGCGAAACATCTGGAGGTTCCGTCGCAACACCCAGCACCGTAAGAACCCGGCTCGCTACCCACTGATGCCCGTACGTACTCAGGTGCAGGCGGTCTGGGGACCAAAAAGCCGGCGTGCGGCCTTCCTCCGCAGTGAAGTTATCTACGAATACTGTGTTGTCTCGCGACTCCCATAACGGCACCAACACCTCGCCCACCCGCAAACTCAGCTCGCGCATTCGCGGCCCTGCCCACGGCAACAAGTCAGAGGGGTCCGCAGCTGTCGCAAAAATCACCTGCACGTCTGCGTCACGACACTTGTCGAGCACCCGGGTGTACAGCGCAATCATGCGTTCGTCAGAAAACCCTGGCCGCAGCATGTCGTTTCCGCCACCGTTAAACAACACATGGGTGGGAGGCGGATCCAGCGCCAAGGCGGCGTCTAGTTGATCCGTCGCAATAGGCTCCAGGAGCCGCCCGCGCAACGCAAAATTGGCAAAGTAGACCTCACGGTCAGGGTTCGCCGCGGCAATGCCCAACGCCACTCGGTCTGCCCATCCGATGCATCGGGAGCCTGGTCCAGGGTCGCCCACGCCTTCGGCGAAGCTGTCTCCTATTGCCACAATTCGCATGTGCCCATTGTGCCTCTTTCGACCTCACATGATGGCCCCACGCATCTAGCCTGGCGAGGGCAAGCACCGTTAGAGTGAACGCATGCCTGGAACAAATCTCACCCGTGACGAGGCGCACACGCGCGCCACAACCGTGACCGCCCAATCGTACGAAGTGGAGCTTGACCTCGTCTCTGGCCTCACTGCCGAGCGACCTACCTTCACCTCCACCACTCGGGCACGCTTCAGTGCGACTGCAGGGTCTTCCACATTTATTGATTTGATCGCGCCCGCCGTGCACAGCATCGAATTGAATGGCCACTCCCTAAATCCGGCCGAGGTATTCCAGGATTCTCGAATCGCGCTGGCGAACCTTGAAGACGAGAACGAGCTCACCGTGGTAGCCGAATGCGACTACATGAACACCGGCGAGGGTCTTCACCGTTTTGTGGACCCAGAAGACGGCGAAATCTACCTCTATAGCCAATTCGAAGTAGCCGACACCCGCCGCGTGTTTGCGGTATTTGAGCAACCTGACCTGAAAGCCACATTCCAGTTCACGGTGCACGCTCCTGAACACTGGCACGTGATCTCTAACGCGGTGAACCCCGAGCCGACTCCTCGCGCAGGGCAGGCCGGTACCTCTGTGACCATTGCGAATAATGACCGTGCCGTGGTCACCCACACATTCGAACCCACGGGCGTGCTGCCGTGCTACGTCACCGCCATCATTGCGGGCCCGTACGCGAAGGTGGAAGGAAGCATTCTCAGCCAGAACGGACGCCTCAGCGCAAACGTATACTGCCGCACAGCACTCGCGGAATACCTCGATGCCGACGTGATTTTGAACGATACCCAAGCAGGGTTCGACTTCTACGAAAAACTCTTCGAGATGCCGTATCCCTTCCCCAAGTACGACCAAATCTTCGTCCCTGAATTCAACGCCGGAGCGATGGAGAACGCTGGCGCAGTGACGTTCCTCGAGGACTACGTCTTCCGCTCCAAGCCCACACAAGCCCGAGTCGAACGCCGCACCGTGACGGTTCTGCACGAACTTGCCCACATGTGGTTCGGCGATCTTGTCACCATGCGGTGGTGGAACGATCTGTGGCTCAATGAATCATTTGCCGAATACGTTTCGACCCTCGCGACGGCAGAAGCCACCCAGTACACCAATGCCTGGACCACCTTCAATACTCTTGAAAAATCATGGGCATACCGCCAAGACCAGATGACCAGTACTCACCCCATCGTGGCGAACATTCGCGACCTTGAAGATGTCGAGGTGAACTTTGATGGGATCACCTACGCCAAAGGCGCGTCCGTTTTGAAACAGCTGGTGGCCTGGGTAGGTCAGGATGCGTTCTTCGCGGGAGTTGCGGAATATTTCCGCAAGCATGCCCGCGGAAACACCACCCTGAGTGATCTCTTGGTGGAATTGGAAAAGACGTCTGGACGTGATCTCGAGCCGTGGAGCGGCCTATGGCTGGAAAAGGCGGGGGTCACCACGCTGCGCCCTGTCATCACCACCGAACCTCGCCAAGGGGAAGCAGCAGAGGTAATCTCTTCCTTTGCTGTCGCCCAAGAGGTACCTGAGGAGTGGCCCACCCAACGCCCTCACCGACTAGGAATCGGCGGGTACCACCTCCACGAAGAAGGCTCTGGCCAGGGACGCCTGGAACGAGCATGGTATGTGGAGACAGATATCGACGGGGAACACACGGACGTCCCGGAGGTGACCGGCAAGCCTATGCCTGATTTGCTCTTGGTCAACGACGAAGACTTGGCTTACGCCAAGATCCGGCTTGATGCGGCGTCTCTTGACACTGCAACCCGTGCGTTGTCCGGATTCTCCGACCCCTTGCCTCGCTCCATGGTGTATGCGGCCGCATGGGATATGTGCCGCGACGCAGAAATGCCGGCACGGCAATTTGTAGACCTGGTCTTAGGGAACATTGCCAGCGAAACTGAATCCACTGTGGTGCTCATGCTTTTGCGTCAACTCAGCACCACACTGGCGTTGTACGTGCATCCCGACGCCGCCACCGCAACATCCCAGGAGGCCGCCGCGCGGTTGTGGGAACTTGCTCAGCAAGCACAGGCGGGTTCTGATAACCAGTTCCAGTTCGTGAAGGCGTTTGCCTCTCTAGCCGAGACAAATACTCATCTCGATGCCATTCAAGCCCTCTTGGACGGCACCGTAACCCTCGAAGGCCTCACGATTGATGCAGACCTGAGTTGGGATCTGTTGATCTCGCTAGTCACAGGGGGGCGCGCGGACGAATCGGCTATTGATGCACAGCTGGAGCAAGATTCCACGGCTTCTGGTCAACGTCGCGCTGCCCATGCCCGCGCAGCACTTCCCACGCCAGAAGCCAAACGGGTGGCCTGGGACATTCTTGTGAATGCTGCGGAGGGCGAGGATTTACCGAACGCCCTTCAATTTGAGGCCACCGCCGGATTCATGCACAGCCATGACTTAGCCTTACTAGCGGACTTCGTGGACGAGTACTTTGACGCACTTCGCCGCATCTACGACACCAAGACCAACGAGATGGCGACCACGCTTATTCAAGGCCTCTACCCTGCCGTGCATGCCGGGCGCATTGCGGACCTACAAGACCGTGCGGACGCGTGGCTTGCTGCCAATGATGATGCCCATGATGCACTCAAGCGGTTGGTCATCGAGGGCCGCGATGGGGTGCGTCGTGCCCTTGCTTGCCAGGAGGCAGACGCTCGCTAGGCCACGCCGCACACACCCCGGGGCATCAGGCAGAAACCTCCACCCACTCGGCAGCTCCTGCACTACCAAGTGAACGGAGCTCCGCCTCTCCGTATGCCGTGTGGGTCCCGTAAGCATTGCTCACCTCCCACAGAATCAACAAGAACCCTGTGTGGGGGCGGTGAGTGGCGACCGCCCATGCGTGTAACAAACGATCGCCTACCGCAGAGGCGTCACAGACGATGTCGCGGTTGTTACACAAGTTAAAAGATCTGTCTTCCAAACCCTCCTCGAAAACAGGCTGTGCCCCCTGTACAAACAGGTCAAAGGCCCCAGTTCCGGCACGTTCGGTATTCCCCAGATTTGCGAGGTCGGTATTGATGGCGGGGTCAGATATAAGTAGCAACGCAGCGATGCGCGAATGCTGCTCCGGTGACGCCTGCACAGCCCCGTGAGCAACCAATGCCCCTTGCGAATAGCCGGCTAACACCACTTTCTCGTGAGGGCACGCGCTTTGATGACTCCTCAGAAGCGCGCTCAAGCGTTCGATTCCGCCCTGAACACTCTGAAGAAAATCCGTATTGTTGTGTGCCGTCAAGGGGAAGACGTCGATGTCTGCTGCGTGATAGTCAAATGCATGGGAACGCACTGTGGCGGAAGACTCCTGCACGGTGAGCTCGTGTAAGAAGCCTTGGCGAACAGAATTCACTTGTGCACCAAAGCCGTCGTCCAAGGCTTCTTCTTGTCCGGATCCACGCACTCCAACAAAAAGCACATCTGCACATTGCGTCGCATCACTTACCTGCGCATGAGTCACCATGCCACGGTCTCCATGAAAGCTGGAGTCTGCATACACAATCCGTGAAGAGGCGGTAATGTCCGCAGCAGTAAGCACGACGGTTGCGACGACCGCCAACACGACAATCCTCCGGGAAACCCGTTTACGAGGACGAGTCATACATATCTATTCCCCATTCGCGGCAAAACGTACTTTTTGTCCCTTTTTCAGGTTAACCCGGTATGCGAAATTTCGCGCGGCGAACAAAAAGCCTCGTCCTTGTCGCAGGGTCGTTAGGCTTAGCGTGTGAATACTTCCGCTCAGATTGACTCCGCCTGGTGGGACACTGCTTCGCTATGGATCAATGAGGTGGG
>WTKG01000076.1 GCA_011524475.1 Demequinaceae bacterium | reverse complement strand
GCAGGGAAGACTTCCCCTACGCGATTCGTCAGGTGTCGGAAGCGCTCGGTTCAAACGGGTCAACATCGATGGGCTCGGTGTGTGCGTCTACGTTGTCGCTGCTCAATGCCGGTGTTCCGCTACGCGCTCCGGTTGCAGGTATCGCCATGGGTCTCGTGTCCGACGAGGTCGACGGCACTACTGAATACGCGGCGCTGACCGACATTCTTGGCGCGGAAGATGCCTTTGGGGACATGGACTTCAAGGTTGCGGGAACCCGTGAATTCGTCACTGCGATTCAGTTGGACACCAAACTGGACGGAATTCCGGCATCCGTCTTGGCAGGAGCGTTGTCGCAAGCTCGTGATGCGCGTCTCCACATTCTCGATGTGATGGAGTCCGCCATTAACGAGCCGGACGAGATGAGTCCTCACGCGCCACGCATCATCACGGTCAAAGTTCCGGTGGACAAGATCGGTGAGGTTATTGGCCCGAAGGGCAAGATGATCAACCAGATTCAAGATGACACTGGTGCGGATATTTCGATTGAGGATGACGGCACCGTGTTCATTGGCGCGGACAACGGTGAGGCGGCGAACGCGGCTCGTGATGCTGTCAACGCCATCGCCAACCCGCACATGCCTGAGGTGGGAGAACGTTTCGTGGGGACAGTTGTCAAAACTGTTGCTTTCGGGGCTTTCGTGTCCCTTGCTCCTGGAAAGGACGGACTGCTGCACATTTCGCAGATTCGTCACTTGGTGGGCGGCAAGCGCGTGGAGAACGTTGAAGACGTTGTGAGCGTCGGGCAGAAGATCCAGGTGGAAATCAACGAAGTTGATCCGCGTGGAAAAATTTCCCTTGCAATTGTCCAGGAAGATGGGGCAGAATAGCCGCCACCGAGATAGGGGGCATAGTACCACATGTATTACCCCATAAATGGGGGCTTGACAGATTTCTCACATGTGGGTTCCGGTTTTCGGTTGACCGATTTATTATCGGTTTATCGCCTGAAGTAGCAAGGCGAAGAAGTGAAAAGGAGTTTCCAATGTCAGACCGCGAAGTGAAGTACAGCCTCAACGGCGAAGAGCTTATGGGTACTCCGCTAGAGGACCTCATGGCGATGGCGGGTGCCGATTTTCGTGATTCGCGTGTTCCGACGGTGCAGGACGTTGCACCGGATGAGGACCTGACGGGGGAGATGGCTCCTGAGCGGGTGGTGGAACTTGCGGGTTCGCAAGACGCTTCTGTGCGTGCTGCTATCGCGCAGCGCCACGACTGCCCGCTGGGTGTTCTCACGACATTGGTGCACGATTCACGTGCCGAGGTGCGTGCCGCGGTAGCTGCTCATCCGCGTTTGGGCGGAGCTCTGACCGCGGTGCTTGAAGCAGACAAAGATTCGCTTGTGTTGCATGCACTGCTGGATAACCCTGTCTTAGACATCGGTGCGATCGGTCGTCTCAGCGGACACCGCAACGATGCTGTGCGTGACAAGGCAAGCCGCATGCTCTATGCGATGCAAGAACGCGCCAACGGTACGGGCTTCGGTGCGGATGCATCCCTGCCTCCTGAGTTGCGCGATCGCGTCGTCTAAACGGACTCAGCCGAGACTTCTCGCGCTCCGGCACATCCCTGCCTGAGGTGAAATCCTAGGCCGCTCCTGGGAGGCTATCGTGTGTTCATGCCTCATGACCTTCTTCTTGAGCCTGGACACTCTCTCAGCGTTGAGCAAGACCAAGGATCGTTGATTCGTCGCACTGTTCTTCCTGGGGGAGTGCGAGTACTCACGGAACACATTCCTGGTATGCGTTCCGCCACAGTAGGGGCGTGGGTTGCTGTGGGCTCGCGCGACGAAAGCCCTGAGCACGCTGGCTCTACGCACTTTCTGGAACACTTGTTGTTCAAAGGCACGAAATCTCGCGAAGCTCTGGATATTGCCGAAGCTTTCGACTCCGTGGGCGCGGAATCGAATGCAATCACCGCCAAGGAATACACCTGTTACTACGCCCGGGTATTGGATTCGGATGCGGCCATGGCAACGGAAGTTATCTGGGACATGGTGACGCGCGCACGTCTTGATGCGGATGATTTCGCTACGGAACGTGGTGTGATTTTGGAAGAGTTGGCGATGACCGATGATGATCCCACCGATGTCGTTCACGAGAAATTTGCACGTGCAGTGTTCGGCGGACACCCGCTAGGAAGACCTATTGGCGGGACCCCTAAGATCATTCGCTCCGTAAGCGTGGAAGCCGTCCGTGAGCATTATCAGCGCACATATCGACCGCAGACGGTGGTGTTCACAGCTGCCGGCGCGGTCGACCACGATGAGGTAGTGGCGTGGGTGGAAAAGGGCCTCGACGCAGGGGGCTGGGTGCGTGATCCACAGCAGCCTCCAGTGGATCGCCGTAACTCGAATGCTGTAGTGGAAGCCACCAGCGAGCCTTCAGTACGTATTGAGCGTGAGGTAGAACAAGCACATATTGTTCTGGGGGGTCGGGGGTTCAAAACTACAGATGAGCGGCGTCCTTCCATCGCGGTGTACAACGCGATTTTGGGTGCGGGAATGAGTTCGCGGCTCTTCCAGGAAATCCGTGAGAAGCGGGGGCTTGCGTATACGACCTACTCGTTTGCGTCCCCCAGCGCTGAGACTGGATTATTTGGCACCTACGCTGCATGTGCACTGGAGAACGCAGATGAGGTCGAGTCGTTATTAAGCGAGGCAATCGATGCCATGGCAACTCAGGTGACAGCGGAAGAGGTGGAGCGAGCCGTCGGGCAGATCTGTGGAGCAACCGTGTTGCGACTGGAAGACTCTTACTCTCGTATGGCCAGGCTAGGAAAGTCTGAGCTCAACCTTGGGCAACTATGGAGCATTACCGAGGCATTGGACGAAATTCGTCGCATCACGGCCGAAGACGTGATGGTTCTCGCGCAGGAATATGCCTTGCAAGAGCGCGTTTCTGTGCGCCTGTCTCGCTAGAGTGTTGTCATGATCAAGGTTGCAGTAGTGGGTGCGGCGGGACGCATGGGCACAACGGTGGTACGAGCCGTCGAGGCAGCGTCCGACATGGAGGTAGTGGCTGCTCTTGACATGGACGATGACGTGTCGGTTGCTGTACATGCCGGTGCAGACGTCGCAGTGGACTTCACTGTCCCGGACGCCACAGAACGGAACGTTCTGGCTCTCATAGATGCGGGAATTCATTCCGTTGTGGGAACCACGGGATGGACGCAAGAACCGCTCACGCGGGTGAGGAATGCGCTTGAGGCTCGTCCTGAATTAGGGGTTCTCATTGCACCTAATTTTGCGCTCGGTGCAGTGTTGGCTGCGAAGTTCGCAGCCCAAGCGGCGCCTTTCTTTGAGTCGGTAGAAGTAGTGGAATATCACCATCCTGACAAAGAAGACGCTCCCTCTGGCACGGCCGCGCATACTGCTGACCTCATAGCCGAGGCTCGTCGACAGCACGGGGTGGCGCCTTCTCCCGATGCGACGCGGCACGACCCAGACGGTTCCCGGGGGGCGCGTATAGATGACGTGCACGTGCACGCTGTGCGTCTGCGAGGAATGCTCGCGCATGAAGAAATTTTGCTTGGCAACGAGGGGGAAGTCTTCACGTTGCGCCACGACACGTCGAGCAGGAGTGCTTTTATGCCCGGTGTGCTGTTAGGAATACGAAAAGTGGCACACCATCCTGGTCTGACCGTTGGCCTCGACACATATCTGGATGTCTAGTGGGGTTACGCCGGCGCCCTGGTTTTGTCGCTGCCGCAGCATTGACGTTGCTGGTGATCCTCTACATGGGATTGGTGGCTAATCGGGCATGGCTGTTACTTCTTCAAGACGACCTCTATGCCCGCGGGTTGGGCTTTGCCATGCTGATTCTCCCGGGAATCGCCGCCTGGTGGTTGTGGCGAGAATGGTCGTTAGGGCTGTGGGTCCAACGCAT
Source organism: Demequinaceae bacterium (assembly GCA_011524475.1). GTDB lineage: Bacteria > Actinomycetota > Actinomycetes > Actinomycetales > Demequinaceae > WTKG01. Next base: position 2,988 of record WTKG01000076.1, on the reverse strand, counting down.
GACCCACACTTTGGAACTTCACGATGAGGTGCCCCACATCGAGGGGCCACGTGTGCCGAGTGGGCGTTTGACGCAAGAGGCGGCGGAACAGGCCTATGCGCGGGCCAGTGCGGAGGTGGAGGCTCGGCCTGATGATTGGATGGCGTGGTTTACTGCGGCGTTAACGTACGACAATGCTGGCGACCGTCCGATGGCTCGACGTACCTATCGTTATGCGGCTGAGCTTTTTCGTCGGGACTGGAAGCGCTAGAGAGCGGCGCGCCACAACGACTCACGCACCTGACCGTGTGCGCTTTCCAGAGTCCGTTCCACCCCGCCGGGAGCGAATCCGGCACTTGTGAGGAACGCTTCTCGAATACTGTCCCCCTCGAGAACCCACGTGCGCGCCAGGGAGACACCTTGCGTGCGCATCGTGTCGACACAGGCTGCGAGGAGACGCGAACCGTGTCCATGGCGGTGGCGTTGTCGCTCCACTTCGAGGGCCATGATTTCCCCGCCTGTCACCACTGCGGCAAATCCCACTTTCTCTGGTCCATCGGTGGCGGTGAAGACCCGGTGTTCGCGACTTGGAGGGCTCGTGATGGCCGCCTGCCACAACGTTTCGAAGCTTTCCTGGGAGGCTTCGACAGGGATCTTGTCTCCGAGCGCGTGTGTCCATGCCTCCCATTGGATCGTCGCGATCATGGTTTCGTCTCCAGGCACTGCGGGTCGCACGGAAACGTCGGGGGTGGGAAGAGGCATGCTCTTACCTTATGTGCCCATTACCCCCACCCGAGAGCACGCAGGGATGCTGCCACTGCCGCGGCAATGCACACCACCACTAAGAACGGTGCGCGCAACATCAGGGCCAGGGTCCCAGCCGCTAGCCCCACCACGCGGGCATCAAAAATCAGCTCTTGCGCAGTGGTGAAAGTTTGCACAGCCGTGAGTGCTGCTAACAAAGCTACGGTGATGAGGGCCGCAATTGCGTGAATACGAGGATTGTCCACCACACGTGACGGCACAAGGTGGCCCGCAAGCTTGGTGGCGAAGCTCAGTGCGGCAGCGGCACCGATGGCAATCCACCACATGACATAGGCGCTCATGGGGCACCCTCGTCTGATGTTTTATGCCTTCTATAGGTGAGGGTTCCCGCTGCGATCGCAACGACTGCTGCCGCCATGATGGGTACTCCCGCAGGAGCCACGGGGGTAAGGGCAAGAGCCACAGCTGTTGCGCCGGCGGCAACCCATATATGGACGTTGTGATCTAAACGTGGCCACAGAAGCGCCAGGAATGCCGCGGCGGCTGCCGCGTCGAGTCCCCAGGCGGTCGGATCACCTAGACGTTGACCTGCAAGCGCCCCCAGCAGAGTGATGGCATTCCAGGCAACGAAAACCCCGATTCCTGTCCACCAGAACCCCTGTCGGGCTCGTGCTTTCAGGATGGCTGCGGTGGAGCCTCTTTGCGCGAGCGCCACTGCGGTGGATTCATCAATGGTGACGTGAGCCGCAGCAACACGTGTGCGCCAAGAAAGGGGCCGCATAAGCGGGGCAAGTGCTACTCCGTAGAACCCGTTACGGATGCCCAACAAGGTAGAGGTAGCCACAGCCGCGGCGCCGCCGCCTCCTGCGGCCACAATTCCGATAAAGGCAAACTGGGATCCCCCGGTAAAGAGCAATAGGGACAGTGCTTGGGTTTGCCATACATCGAGTCCAGCAGTCACGCTGAGCGCCCCAAAACTGAGTCCATATGCCCCGGTCGCGACAGAAACTCCCAGAGCCTGCTGTTGTGTGGGGGAAAGACGGCGCAGTGCCGGGCGTGGCAGTCGTGAATCCATGAAGTGATGATGCCAGTTTCTGTGCCTTAGGGGCACGGTGTGCCGGATCGGGAGTGCTGCATGCTGCCGATAAGGTTGCCTTGTGAATGACACAGTGCAGCAGGCGATTGAATTTCGTGACGACGTTACCGTTGAGATGGTCCGATCCAATGCCAGTGACTCTGACGTGGTCTTTGCGGCACGGGTGTCCACCAAGGGCGAGCAGTCACGTGAGGATGTCGCGGCCGATGCGTCCTCCTCCGTGGGGCTCATAAATTATTTGATGCGCGACCGGCACGGAAGCCCGTTTGAGCACAATTCGATGACGTTCTACGTACAGGCGCCCATCTTTGTTTTTCGCGAATTTATGCGACACCGGATTGCGAGTTACAACGAAGAATCGGGACGCTACCGGGAACTTCGCCCGGTCTTTTATGTGCCAGGGCCTGAACGCCGCCTCGTGCAAGTGGGGAAGCCGGGGGCTTATGAATTTGAGCCAGGAACATCCGCGCAACATGCTCTAGTGGACGAAGAAGTCCGTGCGGTATGTACCGAAGCATATGCCTCGTACCAGCGCATGCTCGAAGCAGGAGTCGCACGCGAAGTGGCGCGAGTAGTGCTTCCCGTGACGATCTATTCCTCGATGTACGTCACCATGAATGCCCGGTCTCTCATGAATTTCTTGAGTTTGAGAACCAAGCGCGACGACACGCATTTCCCCTCTTTTCCCCAGCGTGAGATTGAAATGGTGGCGGAAAAGATGGAGGAAAACTGGGCTTCGCTGATGCCTTTGACCTACCAAGCATTTAACAAGGCAGGGCGCGTCGCCCCCTAGCCATAGATGTGGTCGCGCACATAGCGGGCCATCGAGACGCTCACGCCGCCGGTAGTCTTAGTTCTATGACTTTGGCGGCACGTCCCTTCGGCGCGGTTCTCACGGCGATGGTAACCCCGTTTCACGAAGACGGCGCGGTGGATTACGACGCGGCTGCCGCGCTCGCTGCCCATCTCGTAGAACAGGGAAACGATGGCCTCGTCATCTCTGGCACTACGGGGGAAGCCCCCACGACCCACATGCCGGAAAAAGAAAAACTTATTCGTGTCGTACGCGAAGCCATCGGTCCTGATGTGCATCTTGTGGCGGGAGCCGGTTCCAACGACACCGCTCACGCCGTTGCCATGGCACAGAG
>WTKG01000144.1 GCA_011524475.1 Demequinaceae bacterium | reverse complement strand
CGTTAGAAAGGCGCTTGGAGGCCCTGCGCACCTATTCAGGCCATACAGGTGAATATCCCGGTACGGATGGGCAACTGTTTCGTGCCCCCTTGCGCACAAGTGTTGAAAGCCTCGCGAGGGTGTGGAACTTTGCTGGCAATGATCTTCCCACCCGACTCAGGCGAGCGGGCAGTGATCTCACGAGTGATGGTTATCGCCGAGAACAGGCTGTATGGGCCGGGACTGGGCTCGTTGTCGGAGGAATATTCGCGGTAGCCGTGTTGTCACGACCAGGAACGTCAAGCGCAGCTTTAGTAGTTATCGTCCTTATTGGTGGCGTTGTCGGGAGCGCTGCACGCGACATGTGGCTTGCCCGTCAGATTCGGGCCCGGGAGTCCGCGATTCTTACGGAACTTCCCACAATTGCCGATTTGTTAGCACTGTCTGTTACTGCCGGCGAGAGCGTACATGGCGCACTTGAGCGAGTGACAGCAGTTTCTCGTGGGGCGCTTTCTGAAGAATTAGGTGGCGTAATTGCCTCCGTGCGGGCGGGACACAGCGTCTCGGATGCGTTGCGCGATCTTGGAGAACACACTCACGTTGCTCCGTTAAAACGTCTCTGTGATGCCCTAGCGACTGCCATCGATAGAGGGACTCCTGTGGCGGAGGTGCTTGCGGCGCAAGCAGTAGATGTACGCGATGCGGGCCGCCGCTCACTTATGGAAGAAGGCGGAAAAAGAGAGATCGCCATGATGGTTCCCGTCATTTTCTTGGTGCTTCCGGTGACGGTGCTGTTTTCAGTATTCCCTGGGATTTTTGCTATTCGCCTGGGGTTTTCATGACACACGAAAGGAGAAATAACGTGTCAGTTTTTATTCAACGCCGCATTGTTGCGGCTCGATCTGATCGAGGGGACGTGCCTGGCTGGGTCTTAGTCACTTTGATGACGGCAGGTCTTGTGGTGGCTATCTGGGCAGTGGCGGGGCCTGCGCTCACGGACCTCTTCAGTTCGGCTATTGCGGGCGTCAGCGGTCCGTAGAGCACGTGACTCCGGTAGTGCTGCGGCGGAATTCACGCTCGTGGCGGCCCTGGTCACGTTGCTTTTCGGAATGGTGTTGCAACTTGCGTTGGCGTTGCATGTGCGTAACACGTTGATCTCTGCGGCGGCCGAGTCTGCTCGGGTAGGGGCACTCGCGGACCATGACGACATCGCAGCAGCCGAACGTGCTCACGCCATTATCGACATGGCTCTGGGGGCATACCCCGTGGAGGTGCACGTGCGCAGAGAGGCATCAGAACATGGCCCTCTGGTGACAGTCACGATTGAGGCGCCGTTGCCGGTTGTCGGATTGTGGGGGCCAGAGGTGCTGAGTGTGGAAGGCCGCTCATATGTGGAAACCTTCCGTGACTAGGCGCCGATGGGACGACTCCGGTGGGGCGATCGTGGAATTCATCGGTATCTCTGTAGTGATGCTCGTTCCTGTGGTGTACATGATTGTGGCGTTGGCGCAGATTCAATCGGCAACGTTTACTGCCGAACTCTCGGCCCGTGAGGCGGCTCGTGTGGCGGTAGTGGAAGGCGTTGCGGCAATAGAAAATGGAGCGACGCGTCGCGAGGCCCTTGCCCTCGCCTCCGCACGTGCGCACGCGGCCACCGCAGTGGCGGCAGAAGATTTTGGTTTCGAGCTTGACCGCAATGTGGTGGTGGATTTGTCCTGCTCTTCTGCTCAGTGTTTTGCTCCCGGCTCCGACATTGTTGCCGTTGTGGGCGTGGAGGTGACCTTTCCGGGGTTCCCTAGCGTGGTGGATGCGTGGCTTCCGGCACTGGTCACGGTGTCAGCGTCTGGTGCTGCTGCGGTGGAGGATTATGGGAGAGCGCAGTGAGGAAGGGACGTTTTCGTCACGGTGGCGAGGAGGGAAATATTTCCCTGCTCACTTTGGGGCTTTCGCTCGGGGTGGTTCTGATTGTGTTGGTCGCGGCTTCTGCGACCTCTGTTCACCTTGATCATGTGCGGTTGTTACGTCTGGCTGATGATGTGGCGCTCGATGTGGCAGACACTCTTGACCTGGAGGATTACTACGCTGGCCGGATTCCGGAGCCCATACGTGAAAGAGCAGTAGTCCTCGATCAAGACACACTGATCGACGCGGTTACGGCCGAAGTGGCACGTCAGGAACGTCGCTACGGCCTTACAGACGTGCAGGTGACTTCCGTGGTCTCTCCTGACGGTTTCACAGTAGTAGTGACCCTGAGAGCCCGCTCCGAATTACCATTTGCGCTCGATGTGCTTGCCCCGTGGGGTTCTGGAGTGATTCTCGAAGTAACGTCAGCAGCCCGCGCGTATTAAGGGTGGGGTTACGGAGTCCCAGAGTCCGCGACGAGTTGAGCGGCGGCTACTACGCGTTCCCAGCCATCTGCTGGCGCCACAGACCCGGCCTGGATGTCCGTCAACACAGTTTCGATCACAGATCGGATGTCGTTATGTCGCGGGGCATACCAAATTGCAGTATTTAAGTCGTCTGCAGATTTCGCGAAAATCTGACCGATAGGGGCGTCGTTGAAGGCCTCAAAGGTATAGCTTTGAATCCCCTCGTCTACATAGAGTGCCGTTTGCGCAGGGATCGCACCTACCGCCTGGAAAAGCGCCAACTGTTGGTCCCCTTGCGCCAACCATTCGACAAATCGGTACGCCTCTTGCAGCGTCTCGGCATCCGCTTGATTGGGGATCGCATAGAAATTACCGCCCCAGTTGCCGCCTGGCCCGGGAAGCTCTGTGATGTCCCACTCCGCGTCGGATTCCGCCTCCTGGACCACGTTTGCAATAAACGGCACCATCCACGATGGGCATGCTGTGACGGCGAAAGTGCCGGAGGTGAGGCCTTCGTTCCACTCGTCTCGCAGTGTGGGGATACCTGCTGAGGTGCCTGACGTGATGGCGGAAAGCCCCGTGGCGAAAGCATCTTCGGCACCATCGATGGTGAGCTCACCTTCAGGAGTGAAGTAGCCCACGCCGTCTTGGGTGGCGACGATATTGGCAATACCTGCCGCATCGTCAAAAAACGGATCCCCCGTTGCGGCGAGGTATTGCTTCCCTAGTTCTATGAGCCCCTCCCACGTGTCACCAGTGGCAGTCCACACGTCCTGACGGTCAGTTGGCAAGCCTGCTTCTGCAAAAAGATCGCGTCGATAACACAAAGCGAGGCCCCCCACGGAACCACCTAACGCCATTTGGTAACTTCCGTCTGGATTTGCAGACTGCTGCCACTTCCACGGGTGGTAATTGTTTTCGAATTTCGCGGCACCGTAATCGAGTAGGTTCACAAAATCGTCGGGGGACTGGGCAAAGCCGGTAATGAAGCCCTCATCGATAACAGCCACATGAGGTGCACCGACTCCAGCAGAAATGGTTTGCCGCAAAGAGTCGTGATGGGCCGTGTAGTCAGTCGTGGTGAGTTCGATGGTGACGTGAGGGTATTCCTCTTGGTACAGGTCCACTACGGCGTCGATTCCGGCGGATGTCCAGCTTGCCACCGTGAGGGTGACCGGGTCCCGATCTTCCACAGCAGTCCCACCACTTCCTGCCGTGCATGCCGTCAACGTGAGGGCACACACCGCTACTGCCGACATCGCTGCACGTGCACGCGTCACCACTGTCATCACCCTCGGCCTCCCTGGGCACTACCTGCGCCGGTTACCTCGTCGCTACCTATCACCACGGTTGTCATGATAGCGATCTGTGAACGTTCGGGCAGAGGCAGACGCTCCACTCCCGTAGGCTTGCCCGCGTGGCTGCACCTGACTTCTCCGCCGAAATCTCTGCATTGCGTGCCACGTTGGCATCCATCACTAGTGTGATTGATCCGGAGGCTCTGCGCGCACGCATCGAGGAACTGTCGGAACAGGCTGCGGCCCCCGACCTATGGGACGACGCTGCACGCGCCCAACAGGTAACCCAAGCCTTGTCGCAAGCCCAGGGGGAGCACAACCGTCTTGAACGGATGACTCGCAGAATCGATGATCTGGAAGTGCTTGTCGAACTTGCCACCGAAAGTGACGATGCAGCGACCTTTGCGGAAGCAGAACAGGAATTCGCGTCCCTTCGCGACGACATGAAGACTTTAGAGGTGCGCACTCTCATGACGGGAGAATGGGATGCGCGTGATGCCCTGGTCACGATTCGTGCGGGAGCGGGGGGCGTTGATGCGGCAGATTTTGCCGACATGTTGTTGCGCATGTACCTGCGTTGGGCTGAGAAATCTGGTTTCGCTGCCAAGGTTCTTGACACCTCCTATGCGGAAGAAGCGGGGCTCAAGTCTGCAACCTTCGAGGTCTCTGGTGCCTATGCCTTTGGCACGGTGGGAGTGGAGGCTGGCACGCACCGCCTTGTGCGCATCAGCCCTTTTGACAATCAGGGCCGCCGTCAGACGTCCTTTGCTGCGGTCGAGGTTATTCCCGTGATTGAAGACACCGAGCACATCGAGGTCCCTGATTCCGACATCAAAGTGGATGTATTCCGATCCTCCGGCCCAGGAGGGCAATCGGTCAACACCACAGACTCAGCCGTGCGTATCACTCACCTGCCCACCGGCATCGTGGTGTCTATGCAAAACGAAAAATCGCAGATCCAGAACAGGGCGGCTGCGATGCGGGTCTTGCAGTCGCGGTTGTTACTCAAGCGTCGAGAAGAAGAAGCAGCTCGTAAAAAAGAGCTTGCCGGAGACATTAAGGCAAGTTGGGGCGACCAGATGCGTTCCTACGTGCTTCATCCCTACCAAATGGTGAAGGATCTGCGCACGGAGCACGAGTCAAGCAATCCCCAAGCTGTATTCGACGGAGATCTGGACAGTTTTCTCGAGGCGGGGGTGCGGTGGCGCGCCTCTGCTGGCAACGCCACCTAAGCCCCTGCCTGGTTAGTCTGCGTACTGCTTGACTGCAGCGATCAAGTCGCTTAGGGCGGTTTTCGCATCTCCCAAGAACATTCCCGTCTTGGGGTCGGTGTAGAGCTCATTATCGAGCCCCGCATACCCGTGGCCCAGTGACCGCTTAATCACCACAATGGAGCGGGCATGGTCTACATCGAGGATAGGCATCCCCGAGATGGTGTTTCCTTGGCGGCGAGCCGCAGGGTTAGTCACGTCGTTCGCCCCTACAACCAAAGCCACGTCGGCCGTCTCGAACTCGGGGTTGATGTCGTCCATCTCTTTCAATTGTGTGTACGGGACGTCCGCTTCTGCCAACAACACGTTCATGTGTCCAGGCATGCGCCCGGCGACCGGGTGGATTGCGTAGTAGACCGAGATGCCCTTTTCTTCCAGCATGGAACCAAGATCGCCGGCTTCACGCTGAGCTTGCGCTGCGGCAAGTCCGTACCCAGGCACGATGATGACTTTCTCGGCGTAGGCAAGTTGGATGGCTACGTCGTCCACGCCAATGAGCCGTGCTTCTCCACCGGACCCGGCGCTGGTGTCAGCTGGGCCGTCTCCAGTCCCGAAACCGCCCACCATGATGCTGCTGATGGGGCGGTTCATCGCGTCAGCCATGAGTTTGGTGAGGATGGAACCAGAGGCTCCCACGAGAGCACCGGCGATGATCATGATGTCGTTGTCCACCACAAAACCCGCCATCGCTACCGCAAGACCAGTAAATGCGTTGAGTAGTGATACGACCACGGGCATGTCGGCGCCGCCGATAGGCAACACCATGAGCACACCAAAGAGCGAGGCCGCTACGACCAATAGCAGCAGACCCATGAGAGTGGGGTCTGCTACTACCCACACCACTGCAGCAAGGGAGGCGAGAGCGCTCACGATAGTCAGCAGGCGGGACCCCACAAATACGATCGGCTTGCCAGGCACCCAGCCTTGTAGTTTTCCGGCGGCAATGAGCGACCCGGTGAAAGTCACGGACCCGATCAAAATGTCGAGAGTCACAGGCACCGTGAATTCTGCGCCCATGGATGACTGGTCGTAGGCCAGGCGATCCATAAAGTCCACGGTGGCAACCAACGCAGCCGCCCCGCCACCGACGGCGTTGAACAAGGACACAAGTTGCGGCATGGCAGTCATCTCGACCACACGTGCGGAGATAAGCCCATACAGGCCACCCACCACGGTGCCGCCGGCAAGAGCAACCCAGCCCCACGTGGTCACGTGGAGGTGAGGGTCTTCGCCAGAGACCAGGTACACAACTGCGGCAATGATCGCCGCCGCCATACCGGCTGCGGACAAGAAGTTTCCGCGACGCGCGGTGCGCGGTGAGCCCATCATGTGCAGGCCGAGTACAAACGTGACGGCGGCACCTAGATAGGTCAGACGAACGATAACGTCCAGTGTGCTGAGGGTTTCCATTTACTTCCCGTCCTCCTTGTCGGAGCCGGGGCGTGCTTTGAACATTCCCAGCATGCGGTCCGTCACCACGTAGCCACCCACCACATTCATCGCCGCAAACGCCGCAGCAAAGAACGCCAGCACATATGCCCACGGGCTATCTGCCAAACCAGCGATGATTACTGCACCCACCACGATCACGCCGTGAATCGAGTTCGCCCCCGACATCATCGGGGTATGGAGAGTGGCAGGAATCTTGGAAATCACCTCGAAACCGACCAATAACGCAAGCGTGAATAAGGCCAGATCGTTGAGCAGCTCTACACTCACGCTGCGTCTCCTTTCTTCTGTGCGCGCACCCAGATGGCGTCCAGCACCTCGTCGTCTTCTTTCAGATCAAGTGAGCCATCGGTGACCAGGGATTCCAGCACGTTCGCAAGGTTCTTGCTGTATGCCTGGGAGGCACCTGCGCCTGCGGAGGATTCGATGCTTCCGGCACCAATAATCGTGACCCCGTTCTTGGTGGTCACAGTTTGGTCTGGCTTGGAACCCACTAAGTTGCCGCCCAGGTCGGATGCCGCGATGTCTACCACCACCGTGCCGGGCTGCATGGCTGCCACCGCGTTCTTCGCCACCAGCACGGGCGGCTTACGCCCAGGTACCTTCGCGGTCGTGATCACCACATTGAAC
>WTKG01000022.1 GCA_011524475.1 Demequinaceae bacterium | reverse complement strand
CCTCCCTCTGGAACCACACATGGCCGGATAGCACATCCATCTAACAACCAGAGGAAAATCATGACGAGTCAACATATAGAAACCCTGCAGATCCACGCAGGACAGGAGCCTGACTCCGCCACCGGAGCCCGTGCCCTGCCGATTTACCAGAGCACATCTTTTGTGTTCGAGGACACCACTCAAGCAGCAAACCGATTCTCACTTGCAGAGTTGGGGCCCATCTACACCCGTATTGGCAACCCCACACAAGAAGTAGTGGAGAACCGTCTAGCAGCACTCGAAGGTGGAGTTGGTGCGCTGTTGCTGTCTTCCGGCAAAGCCGCCGAATCGCTGGCAATCCTCACCATCGCTCACGCTGGTGATCACGTGGTTGCTTCGCCCTCGCTGTATGGAGGAACGTACAACCTGTTCCACCACACCCTGCCAAAGTTCGGCATCGAGGTCACATTTGTAGAAGACCCTGACGACCTGGACTCCTGGCGTGCGGCTGCCCGCGACAACACCAAGGTGTTTTTTGGTGAATCAATCTCTAACCCCAAGCAGGATGTCCTCGACATTGAAGGGGTCGCAGGAGTAGCTCATGAACTGGGTGTCCCACTCATTGTGGATAACACCCTGGCAACGCCCTACCTAGTACAACCACTCAAGTGGGGTGCCGACATAGTGATTCACTCAGCAACGAAGTATCTGGGCGGTCACGGAACAGCCATCGCTGGTGTGATCGTGGACGGAGGCACCTTCGACTTTGGTGCGCACCCGGAACGGTTCCCGAACTTCACGGAACCTGACCCGAGTTATCACGGACTCACCTACGCAAAGGATCTGGGCGCAGAAGGTATTTTCGGAGTGAACTTGTCGTTCATTTTGAAGGCGCGCCTGCAGTTGCTCCGAGACCTTGGTCCCGCAATTTCGCCTTTCAACGCGTTCCTCGTGGCACAGGGCCTGGAGACGCTGTCCTTGCGCATTGAGCGGCACGTGGAGAATGCTCTCAAGGTTGCTGAATGGCTCAAGGGGCGCCCTGAGGTCGAGGCTGTGCACTTTGCGTCACTACCGGAGTCTCCGTGGTACGACAATGCCAAGAAGTACTCACCTAAGGGTGCAGGGTCAGTGTTGGCATTCGACATCAAAGGTGGGGCCGAAGCTGGCCGCGCCTTTGTAGATGCGCTCGAGTTGCACTCCTTGGTTGCCAACATTGGTGATGTACGTTCGCTTGCCATTCACCCGGCCACCACCACGCACTCGCAGCTCACAGAAGAAGAGCAAGCAACTGCTGGGGTGCGTCCAGGATTGGTGCGTCTCGCCGTAGGAATCGAACACGTCGACGACATCATCGCCGACCTTGAACAGGCCTTCGCTGCGACGGCCTAATTGCACCACACGTGCGCTAGGCACAAGAGTGCTTCGCACTGCACGGATGGCCCCTGCATCTCCACGCAGGGGTCATCCGTGGGCGATTGTTTCCGCCAATCGCACAAAATCTTCTACCGCCAATGTTTCGCCGCGAGCCCACGGGTCGATACCAGAGAGTCGAAGGGCGTGTTCTGCCTGTTCCGCACCGCCTACGTACGTAGCTAACGCTCCACGGAGCGCCTTTCTCCGGTGCGCAAACGCCGCATCCACCAGCGCAAAAACTTTGGTTCTCGGCACAGCCGACATCGGTTGATCCCGGCGCTCCATCCACACGAGTGACGAATCCACCCGTGGCACGGGGTAAAAAACATTGCGTTTCACTTCACCAGCAGCACGCGCCTGTGCGTACCATGCCACCTTCACCGAAGGAATCCCATAGATGCGAGAACCCGGTGAGGATGTCAGCCTGGCCGCCACTTCAGACTGAACCATCACTAATACTTTCCTGATCGAGGGAAAGGTCTCTAATACATGAAGAATCACCGGCACCGACACGTTGTACGGAAGATTCGCGACCAGAGCTGTGGGCTCAGATAGCGACTCGCCCTCCTCAGTGCCTTCGTGGTAGGCCTGACGAAGGTCGTCAGGCGTGAGTTGTAGAGCATCGTGGTGAAGAACTGAGAAACGGTGCGCATGCTCAGGGGCTCGTGTAGAGACAACGGCGGGGAGTTCTTGCACGAGACGCTCGTCAATGTCTACCGCCGTGACCCGTGCTCCGGTTTCCATAAGCGCGAGCGTAAGCGAACCAAGGCCAGGCCCCACTTCTAGTACGTGATCGTGTGCCCCGACCTGTGCGATGCGAGCAATTCTGCGTACCGTGCCAGGGTCCACCACAAAGTTCTGCCCCCACTTCTTCGTGGGACGCACACCCAAATCGTCTGCCAAAAGCCTGACGTCCGTGGGGCTGAGTAGCTGGACCATCAGTACCAGTTACGGTCGAGAAAGTGCGCCCAGGCTTCGCACGGGCTTCCGTACCGAGAACGGATGTAATGCAGCCCCCAGGAGATTTGAGTCTCCGGATTAGTACGCCAATCCGAGCCGTGAGTCGCCATCTTGGAGCCAGGCAAAGACTGTGGAATGCCATACGCTCCAGAAGAAGGGTTCTCCGCTGTTGTCCGCCAATTTGATTCGCGTTCCCAGAGGTTGTCTAAGCATCGCCACTGCACTCCCGTCCACCCGGAGTCTTCCGCGGCTTGTTTACCGAGGGCACGTGTGGAGCCTTCCGTCACCGCTCCCCGGGAAGGCACAGGCAACGTCCCTTCCACGACTCTGCCGGCTTGACCAGACTGCACCACTACCTCCGCTAGCGACGTACGCGAGTGTTCTACACCCCCCACAGAGGTAATTAAGTAGGTGACTTCGACGATCTCATCCCTGCTTGTGGCGATGCGCCTCACCACGCCCTCAGGGATATCTGCATCACGCTCCGTGATGTCCATATAGGGCGTACGTTCCGTCACAATCTGAGACGTAAACGTTTCCTCCATGTCTGCGACCGCGATTTCCGTCTGTACGTGACCTGTCTCGAACGCTCCTGCCGCATCCTGGGATGGCGCTGCAAGAGCTGCTGCGGAAAGGACCCCCGCGGTAGCTGCAGCGACAGCGACAGTTATTGTCACCACCCGCGTACGCACCTTACGCATACGTGCGGCGGCATGGAGGCGTCGTTGCCGACGCGTTCTCCCACCCACGTGTTCGGGAGTCATGGCACGTACCTTTCGTGACGCAGAGATGTCGCCTTCTTCATCGGCACACCGACGTGTCCGCTTGAATACAATTACGTCGGTTTTTGCTCCGCTGCCCGCAGCATCTGGGCCGTCGTCACCACGGTTCCAAATTCGGGATCAAGGTTGGTTGCCGTGACGCGAGAAAGCTCATCTGCCGAAATAACGGTCCCATCCGGAGCACGCATACCAAAGGTCGCGGTGGCGTCAATGACGAATAACACGTCGAAACCAAGGTTTCCCCCCATGCGTGCTGTCGTTTCACAACACATGTTGGTTTGAATTCCGCACACCGCAATCTGCTCAATGCTCTGTTCCCGAAGCCACTCCTCGAGAGCAGGTTGCCCAATAAACGCGGAGTTCACAGACTTGGTCACCAACAGGTCATACGTCACGTCGGCAATCTCAGGTTTGAAGTCGTGCCCGCTCTGACCTGGCCGCAGAGGGCTATCAGAATGCACGGAATCGTGCCTCACCATCACGATAGGTCGCCCGGTTGCAGACCACATGCGAGCTAACTGGGCAATGTGTGTCTCGCAGTCGGGATTGTTGCGCACGCCCCAAACGGGATCATCAAAACCTCGCTGAAGATCAATAACCACAAGCGCCGCACGAGGCTCCAGCACCACGTTTTCACCGTCTCTCACCACGGCCCATACACCTCCTCAGATGTGTGCGACACGTGCATACACGCGTCTGCGAGTGAATAGCCTTTGACCTCTGCGATAGTACCCATGGTGAGCGCGGCCATTGCGGGAGAGTTCGGTGCACCCCGATGCGGATGAGGGGTAAGAAAAGGCGCATCGGTCTCCACTAGCACTCGGTTCATCGGGGTCCGTACCAACGCTTCACGCACATCAGCAGCATTACGAAACGTGACTGTTCCTGCAAAAGACAAGTACCACCCGCGTTCCGCACACACGTCGGCCATGTCTGCATCACCGCTAAAGCAGTGGAACACCGTGACCTCTGGAGCCCCATCGCGATCAAGAATGTCAATCACCTCACGATGTGCGTCACGGTCGTGAATCTGCAGAGGTTTCCCATATTCCTTCGCGAGCCGAATGTGATCGCGAAAAGCTTCCACCTGGGCGGCTCTTCCTGACTCGTCCGTGCGAAAAAAATCGAGGCCAGTCTCTCCCACCGCGCGAATCCTTTCGTGGGAAGCAAGGTCGGCAATCTCTGCAAACGCTTCCGGGTAGGACACTTCAGATTCATGGGTTCTAGCAGCGTGGAGAGGGGCTTCGTTGGGATGCAATGCGACCGCTCCGACAAGTTGCGGGTGTTCTTCTACCGCGCCTACCGTCCACCTCGCAGAGGTGAGTTCGCACCCGACCTGCACCACCCGGGTGACGCCTACCTGCGCTGCCTCCTCTAGGCGCTGGGTAACCGATTTCGGTTCGTCACCTGCAGGCCACTCGAGGTGGGCGTGATTGTCCACGATGGGAGACGGCAACGCTTCTGGTAGCGGCGGCCACGGGCCCGGACGCGACACCACTACTCCTGAGCCATGCGAGCGATTTCTTCTTCCACAATCCCGTCATCCAATTTGTCAAAGATGGGGGCCGGCCGAGGTACCGGAGTGCCCGCGACACATGGGGTGCGACCCCACGTCCCACGCGCGCCGGTGTAGTCACCAGTGATAATTGGATATTCGCGATCTGCGCGATCAAGATCACTGACCTCACGTAGTTCAGGTAGCGGAGAACCCGGGGCTTCGGCACCAAAAGTTTCTGCCACCAATCGGGCACTGTGAGGCATGAAAGGGCTCAATAAGGTGTTGGCATCTGCCACCAATTGGCAGGCAACAGCGAGCACATCACGCATACGTTCTGGCTGAGACTCCTTGAGTTTCCACGGAGCTTGATCAGCAAGGTATTTATTTGCCTCTCCGACGACTCGCATTGCCTCGGAAATCGCCTGTCGCTGGCGATGTTTCGCAATCAATCCACCGACGTTGCCGAAGGCAGCATTCGAGGTTTCGAGCGCAGCCTGATCTTCTGGGGTCAGGTCTCCCAGGGCAGGGATACTGCCGATATTGCGATGCACCAAACTTGCGGTGCGGTTGACCAAGTTTCCCCACCCGGCAACCAACTCGTCGTTGGTACGGCGCTTGAATTCCGACCAGGTGAAATCTGCATCTGCAGTCTCTGGGCCGGCAACTGCGATGAAGTACCTCAATGCATCCCGCTGGTAACGCGCCAACATGTCGCGCACATAAATAACGTGCCCACGCGAAGACGAGAACTTGGCGGACTCCATTGTCAAAAACTCGCTCGACACCACTTCCGTGGGTAGTTGCAGGTCACCAAAGAAACTCTGCTGACCTCCGTGTGCCCCTCGGCCATTTGCTGCCAGTAGTTCTGCTGGCCAAATCTGAGAATGGAACGTGATGTTGTCCTTACCCATGAAGTAATAGCCGCGCGCTTCAGGATCGTTCCACCACGCCCGCCATGCCTCCGCGTCACCCGTGCGACGCGCCCACTCCACAGAGGCGCTCAAATAGCCGATCACCGCATCAAACCAGACATAGAGACGCTTATTCGGATTGTCTTCCCATCCCTCTAGTGGGACCGGAATTCCCCAATCAATGTCGCGAGTCATGGCGCGAGGCCGCACATCTGCAAGCAGATTCTTGGAGAAATTAAGGACATTCGGACGCCAGCCATCACGAGAACCCAGCCAAGTAGCAAGCTCATCCGCAAGCGCGGGAAGGTCCAGGTAATAGTGCTCAGTGTCCACAAAGGTGGGCGTTTCACCATTGATGCGACTGACCGGATTGCGCAATTCCGCAGCATCAAGCTGATTGCCGCAATTGTCACATTGATCGCCGCGAGCCCCGTCATCCCCACAGATGGGACACGTGCCTTCGATGTAGCGGTCCGGCAACGTCCGCCCCGTAGAGGGACTAATCGCACCCTTGCCTGATTGCGCCACCATGTAGCCATTCGCGTGGACAGCTTTAAACATTGCCTGAGCTACTTGGTAATGATTGCCAGTGGTGGTGCGAGTAAAGAGGTCATACGACAGCCCGAGATTCACAAGGTCTTCCACAATCACGCGGTTATAACGATCCGCGAGTTCTTGTGGGCTCACCCCTTCCTGCTCCGCCTGCACCAAAATCGGAGTACCGTGCTCGTCGGTTCCTGACACCATCAACACGTCGTGCCCAGCCATACGCATGTATCGAGAGAACACATCCGAGGGAACCCCAAAACCTGCTACGTGTCCGATATGCCGGGGGCCATTAGCGTAAGGCCATGCAACGGCGCTCAGGATATGTGCCATGCGGCCATCCTAGTAAGACGAGGTGGGGACATGTGCTCATGACTCCGCCTGAGCGATATACGGAGATGCTTTTCGACTAGGCCTTGAAGACGACTACGATTACGGCATGCAGCCGGTTGATTTCTTTATCGTGGGTGAACCTACATCAGGCACTACAGCACTCGCCGAATTTCTTGATGAGCACCCAGACATTTGCATTTCTTTACCCAAAGAACCGCACTTTATGGCCTCTGACTACCGAACGGAGTCCGAAGCAGTACACGGAAATTTACGGCTCATGTCAGTTGTTGATGAAATTCAGTATGAAAAATGTTTCGCTCATCGGGGAAAATCGCGATTTACGGGAGACGCATCAACATCATATTTGTACTCGACCAGTGCAGCTCAAAATATCAAAGAACATAACCCCCACGCACGTATCATCGCACTCGTACGTGACCCAGTAGAGATGATGTACGCCCTTCACATGACACATGTGACGATGACACATCAAGATCTCACTGATTTCGAAGAAGCATTAGCAGCGGAGCCCGCTCGTGCACGCGGGGAGAACCTGCCTATGCGAGCACCAGTTCCCAAGGCATTGCTCTACCGGGCCCGAGCACAAACCTCCACACATCTTGAGCGTTACTTCAAAGTATTCGGTAGAGAACCTGTTCTTGTACTCACAATCGAAGATTTACGT
>WTKG01000003.1 GCA_011524475.1 Demequinaceae bacterium | reverse complement strand
AAAATATGCCGGGTCACATGGCCCGTGCTACCGGAAAAACGAGTTCCCTCCACGGGCTTTGAGAATATCAGTAACCGAACCTCCGCGGTACGGGGCGCGCCCAAATTAACGGCGCGGGAACAAAGTTTGGTCGTCTCCAAATCCGTAATGACCACTTTGCCCAGAAATTTCTTGCTCCAATGCAAGGGCAACTGTGAATGTGCCAAAGAAATTCAGCGCATCGTGCACTGTGGTGACGCGGGTAGCTAACGATCCAGAAGAACGCACCGCACTGGGCACGTCCTCGGCGGTAGGACTACCGGAAGCAACAACGGTGGCACCGAGATACTCATCCAATATCCCTGCTAATTGGGCAAACGTTTGGGACTGGGTAGCGATATCCGCCTCCTCCCCCACTCCCTGGCCTGCCACCAGCACAATGGCATCAACATCTGATGTCACGGTTCCTGAAATAAATTCGGCATTAGTCAGCAGATCAATCAACACTCGGGAACGGTCATTTGCGCTCCCGGCCCCCGGAAGGCCCGTTTCCAGATCCGTTGACTCACCTTCCGCGCTCGCGGGAATCACCTCTGGGGCAAGCGCCTGTGCAAGAGCATGCGCCAACATGCGTTCCGGCGCCACGGTGGAGTCGATTCCAATAACAGAATCTGCCACTTGAACGGAAAAAGAGGCTCTAAAGGTGGTTTGTTCGCGATCCGTCCACGCTGATTCCACAGTGAGATCCGCAGCGATGTCCGCGCCTGCTTCCACAAGGCGGGCTCTGATGGCAGTAACGTCATCTTCCTCCGGCCCTGCAATGCTGACGATTGCTACTCGTTGTTCCGCAAGCGCCTGCCCCACAAGCACCTGTGACGCATCCGCAACAAAAGCTTCTCCAATCAAACCTTCGACTTGTTCGCGCTCCACGTCTTGCCTTGCTTCGGCAAGTTGAGCCCGTAATTGGTCAGATTCATTGGTGAGTTGATCCACAAGGGCCGTACGGATCGGGCCACTACCCAAAATAATTCCCGCCGCAAGTGCAATAAAAACGGCAGCAAGCGAGACCACGTGGTATCGAAAATCAATCACTACTGACCACCCCACACCAGCCCGAGCCACGGCACCACACTTCTCAGCCACGCCGCTCCCCCGGGTGTGATAGCCAAAGCGTTCGCCAACATAATCACTGCCGAACCCATCAGAGCAATCAGCACCCATGCCGAGTAGCGCTGCTTATGTATGTGGGGCAACGACGCCGCGTTCACCAGTGTTCCTCCTGCGGCAAGTCGGGCCAGGAAAGTCGACGCACTGGCGTGATGCCCACGTTCCAAAAATTCGGCAAGATTGGACTCCATCCCTGCCGTCACAATCAAACGTGCGCTCGCAGCATGGGCCATGAGAATGCCAATGTCGGCACTGCCGACAGTCGCATCAGCCTCGCGATACGTAAGACCCAGAGCTTCCGCACGTGCTAATCCTGGGTCTGCACCCGTCGGGTCGTGCAAGATCACTTCTCTAGCGGCAGTGAGAGTGTCATCCGCGGTGGCTTCAATGCTGCCGATCACTATTTCGGGCGCATACACGTTTTTCTTGACCTCATCAGCCACGTCGGCTACGGCGATAATCACCGGACGTCGCTCTGTAAGGTACGCACGAATACGCCCCAATTCCTCCATGGCGCCAGGGGCGGCTCCCACCACAAGTACATGACGATCCTCGAGCTCCACATGCGTGTAGGGAAGGCCAGTGCCATCAAGAAGCAGCGGGGCATCGTGTGCAACATAATCCATCGCGTTAGCGGTAAACGTCGCCAATTGCACACCCATGCCGTCCACAGCATTCGCAGTGGCGACGCTCACGAGTTCCGGAGTTTGAACCGTGCCGGTCGCGAGGCGTTCTTCGCCACGGTAAATCGCCTCGCCCTCGAGACGAATTTTTTCGCCATCTCTCACACCCAACACTGCCGAGCCGCATGAGTCGAGCAACAGCACTCCGGCATCAAGCAAAATTTGAGGGCCACCACTGGGGTAACGTCCCGAAATAGACGCACGCGCATTTACCACAGCCGCTGGGCGACGATCCAGAAGAATTTGTGCAGTGCGCCGGTCCAAATCTTGGATGTCAAGGATGGCGACATCTCCCGCTTTGAGTCGCCGCGCAAGCGCCCCCGGGTCCGCATCGACGCGCGCAGTACCCGTGAGGGCGAGACCACCCGCATCAGCGACAGACTGTCTTTTACGCGCCATGATGACCTATATTGTCACGGCTCGGGCTTCAGATGGCGGAATTGTCCAGCAATTCGCGGGCGTGGGCCCTGGCGTGTTCAGATCCTTCTTGCCCGCTCAAGAGGCGCGCAATCTCTTGTATGCGCTCTTCCCCTGCCACTTCCGTTACGTGAGATGTCGTGACACGGCCATCCGTGTCCTTGTGCACCACGATGTGATGGTCAGCATACGCGGCCACTTGAGCAAGGTGAGTGACGACCACCACCTGTTGGGTCTGGGCGAGACGCGCCAGTCTGGCTCCCACTTCGCTCGCTGCCCGTCCCCCCACTCCGGCATCAACCTCGTCGAACACAAAAGTGTGGCCGTCCGCCACCGTGCGTTGAGCCAGCGATACTTCGAGCGCAAGCATGATGCGACTCAATTCACCTCCAGATGCCGCATCTGCCACCGGCCGCAAAGGCGCCCCGGGGTGAGAAGCGAGCATCATGTCCACATGGTCCGCACCTGAAGGACCAGCAGTCGTGGGAGTCACCGCAATAGAGAAGACGGCATCGGGCATCGCCAGTCCGCGTAGTTCTTGGTTGACGGCCTGAGCAACCTCTTCGGCTGCGCGCTGCCTTCCTTCACGTATGCGTGTACTCAATTTTTCTACATGGAGAGCACGTTCCTGTTCTTCGCGTGCATGTGCCGCCATCGTTTCATCCCACGAATCGTGCCTGTTCACGCGCTCACGTGCCTCCACAGCAAACGAGAGCACTCCTTCGAGGTCACGTCCGAGTCGCCGCATAAGTTGGGCGATATCGCTGCGGCGCTGATGCAGCTCTGCCAAGCGCTCTGGATCCGCCTCCAAGTTATCCAGGTATCGCGCGAGCTCAGAGGAGATGTCTGTCAGTGCATAGCCAGCTTCGGCCACCCGAGTCACGAGAGATTCCAGTTCCGCATCATGCGCCGATACCGTTTCCAGTGTGCGTCTGATGTGCGCGAGTTGAGAGACCACGGTCGTATCGCTCTCTCCCGCGAGAACTTCCCGTGCTTGGGCAACACCCGTGCGCACACTCTCTGAATTTTCGAGCAATCGCACCTGCCCCGCCAGTTTTTCGTCCTCTCCAGGCTCAGGGTTCACGTCATCAATGGCGGCAAGGTCATCCTTGAGATTCGCTACAGCAAGCCTTTCGGCTTCTGCCCCCTTTGCCATTTCCTGCTGCTCTTCACGTATCTTGACCAGGGCTTCCCATGCCGCCGCATGTTCCTGCACTATCTCCATATGCGAAGTCCCGGCAAAACGATCAAGCATGTCGCGTTGCACCACTCGACTACGCACCCGTACCTGGTCGGATTGTCCATGCACCGTCACAATGTGCGGAGCGTGCTGCGCGAGCAAAGCCTGGGGAATTTGTCGGCCTCCCACAACAGTGCGCGATCGCGCCTGAGTGGTGGCCGCTAATGTGCGTGAAATAAGCACGGTGTCGTCTTCTTCTCGTAAGACACCTGCGTCCTCGAAGGCCGCCGCAGCCTGTGATCCAGCCGGAACATCCACAATTGCCTCTGCAATAGCCGCGTCAGCGCCCGTGCGTACCACTCCAGTGGACAATTTTTCGCCGGTCACGAGTGCGAGACCGGTAAGAACCATTGTTTTTCCGGCACCTGTTTCTCCCGTGAGAACAGTGAGACCAGGCCCGAGAGTAATGCGAGTGGAGTCAATGACGCCCACATTGGTGATGCTCAATTCATGGAGCACTACGGAGCCTCCTTGCCCCAGCGTGCACGCTCACCGCGCCACCCTTCTGTAGGAAGCTGAAACTTAGTAATCAGTCGCTCTGTAAAGGATGCCGGCTCCACACTTGCCAACCGCACTACTTCATCAGACATCCTCACCTCCACGGTTCCGCCGGGGGCAACAACTACCGTGCGGGCCCCGTCCGCAACAGCAAGAGCCCCTCCTTCTTCATCACCCAAGACCTGGACAGCAAAGGCAGAACGCGTCCCCACCACCAGCGGGCGACTAAAAAGTGCGTGCGCAGCGATGGGCACCAGGACCATGCCTGCGACATCCGGCCACACGACTGGTCCGCCCGCGCTGAAAGCGTGTGCGGTGCTCCCTGTCGCACTAGACATCACCACAGCGTCGCATCCCAACGTCGAGAGCACCGTGGAATCCACAGCAATGCCCACTTCAAGGATGCGTCGCGGGTTCTGACGCTCTACCGTGACGTCATTGAGCGCCCATCCGCGATGAGTCTCGTCACCGTTGGTGGTGACGGCCCATTCCAACGTGGCCCGTTCTTCTACGTGATACGACTGCTCGGCAATACACGTGACTGCCTCGGATACACCATCGCGGTCAAGTTCAGTAAGAAATCCCACCCGACCCAAGTTCACGCCAAAGAGTGGGATGTCACGAGTGCGCACCGCATGGGCCGCGTTCAACATCGTGCCGTCACCGCCAAGAACAAGCGCGACTTCTACATCGTCACTGCTGTCGGGGTCTGTCACGACGGTAAGTCCTGCGTCTACAAGCAGCGCTTCTGCGGCATCTCGGGCAGCGCTAGAACCGCGACGACTCGGGTGAGAGAACACCAATACACGTCGAGTCATGTCCGCACCACCTCTTTTCGAATCGCCTCGTCTAGCGCATCGTCACTCAAGGGTTGAGGGCGACGCCTAGGTTCATGTACCAGAGTGCCAGATTCCCCCGACAACGCTCCCCATAAGAAGAATTCCACATTGCCGTGTGGCCCCGGCACCATACTGCGCACAATTCCATAAATCTGGGCGCCCTCGTTGTGGACAGCACGCGCCACACTACTAATTGCGCTGATGCGATGTTCCAGATCCCGCACCACTCCACCCTTGCCGAGTCTTTCTCTGCCCACCTCAAACTGCGGTTTCACGAGCACGAGAAAATCACCATCGGGAATCAGCCACTGCAACATCTGCGGCATTACTACTGTGAGTGAAATAAACGATAGATCCGCAGTCACGAGAGCAACTTTGTCTCCTTCGCGGCGCGAATCTTCCGCGCGAATGTTTGTCTGTTCTCGCGACTCGACACGAGGATCACCGACAAGCTCCGGGGACAACTGATCCGTACCCACATCTACGGCAATAACACGCCGCGCACCGCGTTCTAACAGCACCTGGGTAAACCCTCCAGTCGAGGCCCCCAAGTCGGCGCATTCTGCATCAGCAACAACTAAACCTTGTGGAGAAAAATGATCAAGCGCACCGAGTAATTTACGTGCCCCTCTACTCACATAACGTTGAGGTTCAGCGTCGATACGATCGTTCTCGGTCACCTTCATGGATGGCTTGGAGGCAATGACCCCCGCCACTGTGACAGCGCCGCCATCGATGGCGCGTTGCGCTTCCGTACGTGAACGAAAAAATCCACGCGCTACCAGCGCGCGGTCAAGCCGCACAGACCTATGCTTCTTCGCGCAGCCGCTGCGCGAGGGCGTCCTGCACCTTGTCGAAATAATCCGCCTGGGCAGCAGGGTCGTCTGGCACCTCGCTTACCGCCTCCAAGGCTTCACGCACCTCAGCAGGGAAATCTGTCTCGCCAATAGCGTCACGGGTGGGTTCAAGCTCTGCCATGCACCTAGCCTAAACCCGATAACGCAGAGGTATCAACCGTCTGTGTACCATCCGCATCCGTGACATCCCAGGTAGCAACACAACCTGCCCGTATGGCATCGATACCTTCACCACGAATGTGAAGCACATCTGCCGTGACCTCGGCACGCGCCGCCCCTGCTTTTGTGACAGTCTCCTCTGTGAAGATTGCGGGATACGGCCGCATAAGCGCTGTCATATCCGAAGCGATATACGTGGGGCGATCCTCGACCGGCGCATGGGCAACTGCGATTGCATCTGAGACACCTGTGAGTACATGTAGAGAATCGATTCCAGCCGCGCGTGCTCCCCTGATATCTGTATCAAGACGATCCCCGATAGCCAATGGTCGCGTAGCCCCAAGAATTTTCTGGGCCATATGAAACATGTCTGGCGCGGGTTTTCCAGCAGACATGGGCGTCACTCCCGTGGCAACTTCCACCGCGCCCACCAATGCTCCATTGCCTGGAGCAAAGCCGCGTTCCTGCGGAAGAGTGGTGTCTACATTGGTCGCAAAAAATGCTGCCCCCTGCTGGATAGCAAAAGCAGCTTCCGCAAGATGACGCCACCCCACGTCACGACCGAATCCCTGAATCACCGCCACCGGATTTTCTGACGCGGTTTCTACCACGTGGTACCCCGCGTCGCTTGCCGCCTGCATCAAACCGTCCGCCCCCACCACCAGCACTGGGCCAGGAACAGGTATGGACTGCGACATGACGGCAACTCCCGCATGCGCCGCAGTCAACACTTCATCCGGCGTTGCCGCTGCGCCCATCTCTTGCAGATGTTCTGCCACCTGTGCAGGCGTGCGACTGGCGTTATTCGTCACAAAACACACTGAAATTTCCGCAGCTCGTGCTGTAGCGAGGGTTTCTGCCGCACCCGGTATGGGCTTACCGCCAGCAAACACGACTCCATCAAGATCTACCAGCAAAGCGTCATACGGGGCGACGAGCGCATCCGCAGGGATGTCAGCACTCATGGGCTGTTCTCCATCGTTGTGCCTGGCGGAGAAACCTCCGCGGAAGCGTCACCTGTGGAGTCCTTCGGTGCGGTTGCAGTTTCAGAAGAATCCTCGTGAGAATCCGATGTTTCTGCCTCTGTGTCCACCACGATAATGTCTTCGTCCGCTACTACTACCGGGTTCTCGGTCGGTTCCTCAACGGGAATAGTTGCTTCTATCCGCACGGCTTCGTCTTCATTGCCCGCAGCCCGGTGTGCATGAGCAAGCGCCGCGGAAATGCGTGCACCAAGTTCCTCCACGGGAGTACGTAAAGCAGCAAGGGAAGCAATCGCAGCCTCGTACTCGC
>WTKG01000187.1 GCA_011524475.1 Demequinaceae bacterium | reverse complement strand
ACAGGGTCCCCTTTGCCTTCCCGCATGTGCGTCCTCGGTAGCGCGAGTTACCGAAACGAAGGTCAGGCGGAGCGAGCCGCCCGCAAAAAGAATAACCGGTTATCTCTCAACACACAAAGCTTCGACTATCTCGGAATAAGAAGTTACCGCCGCATGCGGAAACCGTGTTTCTGTACGGATAAAGCCGTGGGACGATCGTGGGGTGAGCGCCCTGCACGTACGTGACGCAGTCCCTGCGGACGTCCCTAGCATTCGGTCCCTCGTGGCGGACTACGCCCATCAACGAATTTTGCTCGAACACGACCACGTGTCCTACTACGAAGCTATTCGCGACTTTGTGGTCGCTGAACAGGATGGCCAGATTATTGGTTGTGGTGCCCTCCATATTTTGTGGAAAGAACTCGGAGAGATTCGAACGGTGGCAGTAGATGCGGAGTGGAAACGCTCCGGGGTGGGAAGTGCGGTGATCACCTCGCTCGTGGAACGGGCACGTGAACTGGGCTTGACTCAGCTGTTCTGCTTGACCTTTGAAGTGGAATTTTTTGCCCGCCACGGCTTTGTTCCTGTAGAAGGAGACGTGGTACCGGCGGATGTGTATCAGGAACTGCTGCTCTCTCATGACGACGGTGTGGCACAGTTTTTGGATCTTGCGCGTGTGAAGCCAAACACTCTGGGAAACACCCGGATGTTGCGCATGTTGCATGAATAGCTACTCGCCAACGCAACTTTTAGGACAACTCCCACATCCCAGCACCCACCTCGACCTCATGTGCAAGTCCGTCAGTCGTGAGGGAGAGCAGACAGCGGTCTAATTGCCCTGGCTCGATATCTGCCAGTTCTGCTCTCCCGGACACCTGGACAGGGACTGTGTGCTCTCTGAGGATTGCAAGTATGCGGCCACGCACCTGACGATCGGTTCCCTCAAATCCTTGAGGACGCGAGGTTGCTTGACCTCTGCCGGGATAGCCGCGAGCGCGCCATGCACACACATCAGTGATCGGACACTCGTCACATCGAGGGTTCTGAGCGGTACATACCAAGGCCCCAAACTCCATGGCTGCAACATTCCACTGCACTGACTTGGTAGCGCCAAGCGGGACGATCTGATCGGCATGTGCGCGTTCAGAAATTGTCACATGTCCGGGTGCGGCCGGCTCTGCCTTCCATATGCGAGAAATCACCCGCCGCACATTCACGTCCAACACGACTGTGCGTTGACCGAATGCAAACGCCGCCACAGCGGCAGCGGTGTACTCGCCGACACCAGGCAGGGAGCGGAGGTGGTCTTCACGAGAAGGAACCTGCCCAGCATGCTCCGACACAATCATGTGTGCTGCCTCATAAAGACGCTGTGCTCGACGTGGGTATCCCAATCTCCCCCAGGCTCGCACGGCATCAGCCTGCGATGCGCTCGCGAGATCATGCGGTTGAGGCCACCGTCGCATCCATTCGCGCCACACAGGTTCAACCCTCACCACCGGTGTTTGTTGAAGCATCACTTCAGAGACCAATACACCCCAGGCAGTAGCGCCCGTACGCCACGGGAGATCTCGCCCCCGGTGACGAAACCACGTAGAAAGCCGCTCTACAACGTCGGAAGAATCCGGCATGGCTTCAGTGTGTCAGGCCCGGGGCAGGTTACCGTAAATAAGGAGGTTTTCTCGTGCAAGGAATGGCTCGTCCTGTTGGCGAATTGCCCGCGTCCGTGTATTGGCGTAGACGCATCGTGGCCATCGCTCTGGTCGTCTTAGTTGGACTCGTCGCGTTCTTTCTCATCCGCCCGCTATTCGGGGGCACCACAACACCCACAATCGCGCCCATGGAAACCCCGGAGCCAAGTGCAAGTGCCTCCCCTTCTGCTTCAGCCCTCGCCGCCTGCTCGGATCTAGACATGGCTATTGAGATGTCGCCTAGCCCGCGTGATTTTGCGGCAGGGAGCCTTCCCCTATTTGAGGTGTCCTTTGTACACACCGGCTTTGACGCCTGCTCACTGGACACTGGAGCCGTTGATGTGAACCTTCTGATTACTAGCGGCTCGGACCGCATCTGGAATAGTGCGGACTGCCCTGGTCCAGATCTGTTAGTTCCGCAAGTGATCACTCTCGAACCGGATCGTCAATACGACACCGCCGTAAGTTGGCCTCGCGAGCGCTCGAACACCTCATGTTCAGCGAATCTGCCTTCTCCGCTGCCCGGCACATATCACGCGTTCTTAACAGTGCAGGGTGTCGAATCAAACGACACTGTTTTCACCCTGAGCAACTAAGCCCCGGTCTTCTCCAAAGCGATGGAAATCGCGTCACGCAGATGCGCCACCGGGTGTAACCGCACCCCTTCTGGTGAAGAAGGAATGGACGCGTGCGGGAGAATGACGTCCGTAAACCCGAGTCGGGCTGCTTCCGCAATTCGTTGAGTTGTCCCATGAACTGGGCGTATTTCTCCACTCAGTGCCACCTCGCCACATGCCACCACACCCGTCCGCACCGCGACATCTTTTCGTGCGCTCGCAAGCGCCAGGGCAAGGGAAAGGTCAGCAGCCGGTTCGGTGACTCGGGCTCCCCCCACAGTAGAAACATAAACATCGTTGTCGCCCACAACTACTCCGGCCCGACGGTGTAACACGGCAATAATCATGGCGACCCGGCTGGAGTCGATTCCGGAAGTGGCTCGTCTCGGGCTCGCGAGAGCACTGGGGGACACGAGAGCTTGGACTTCGGCAGGCAAGGGACGCTTGCCATCCACGGTGATGGTGGCACAGGTGCCCGGAACTGTACGTTCAATGCCCGTGAGAAAAACTCCGGAAGGGTCTGCTACTTCCACGATTCCCGTGTCCGTGAGTTGAAAACACCCCACCTCGTCTACGGCACCAAAACGGTTCTTCACCGCGCGCAGAATGCGGAAAGTGGAATGTTGTTCTCCCTCAAAAGTGCACACCACATCAACAAGGTGTTCCACGATGCGTGGACCTGCAATCGAGCCTTCCTTCGTCACGTGGCCCACTATGACGGTGGGGATTCCAGCATTTTTGGCGGCCTGCACAAGTGAGGCAGCAACTTCGCGAACCTGGCTCACACCACCGGGGGTTCCCTCTACCTGAGTGGAACTGATGGTCTGAATCGAATCAACCAAGAGGAACGCCGGTTGCACCTCATCAATATGGGCAAGCACCGCACCAAGATCAGTCTCGGCAGCCAGAAGCACGTCAGGTTCGCTCGCACCAATACGGTCTGCTCGTAAACGCACCTGCCCGGCAGACTCCTCGCCGGTGATGTACAGAACCCGGTGACCTGCCCGTGCGCTCCGCCCAGCGACGTCCAGCAAGAGCGTGGACTTTCCTACGCCAGGCTCTCCGGCAAGGAGCACCACGGCCCCTGGCACAAAACCTCCACCCAACACGCGGTCCAGCTCCCCCACCCCTGTGGGAACGTGACGCACTGCTTCCACAGAGATGTCCCCAATGGGAAGCGCCTTCCCGCGCACAGTGGTGGCTTTCGTTGCCGGCCCTGCGTGAGGCGCCCCTACTTCCACGACGGTTCCCCACGTTTGGCATTCACCACAGCGCCCTACCCACTTGGGGGCTGTCCACCCACATTCAGTGCAAGAAAAGCCGGCGCGCTCACTACGGGAAGATGATGTCCGAGCCATACCGCAACGTTAATGGGAGACTGCGACACTAGGCCAACGACCTCCCGATTCCTGTGCATGTGCGCGTTAGTCTCAAGAACGTGCACACCCGTCGATCAGTCCGTGATCCGCATCAGTCGCGGCGTCCGTCAGTGCTTTTCGACCAGGAGAGCCCCGATGGACGTAGTGGGCCACCCAGCGCTTCCTTGGGTGCGGAGGCAACACTTTCACCAAAAGACCAGGAACCCTATCGAGCAGTCACGAATCCCCCACGACTTGCGCCTGTCCAGTCACCGCCACCGCCTGCACCCTCTCCCGATCGCATCTTCGATCAGTCCGAGCCACGGGTGCTTACTATGGCAGTGTCACAACAATCTTCTTCCCCTGATTCCACACAACCGCAAAAACCGCGTTCCACAACTCAGGCACGTCCCAAAAAACGCAGGCATAGCAAGAAGACGCGCAACTCCTCTGGGAACGGAGGAACGCTACCCCCTCCCAGTACAGAAGCGTCTGCTCCCGTTCCATTCTTCCGGCGACTCGTGGTACTGATCGTGATAGGGGTTCTTGGCACAAGCGCAGCCCTGCTGTTGTTCATCCGTTTCGGATTGGATCCCGGCACTGTTACTTTCGCGCCACGACTGATCACTATTCCTTTACCCACACCTTCATTCGAACCGACAGATTACGAAACACCTACGGAATTTCTGTCAGGTCTGCCGCGTGCAGACCTCACCTATGGTTTGGTGGAATACCGCGCCTTTGACAAAACTGAACTGTTCTATTGGCCAGGACGCAGCCCCGAGGGATGGTTTCTCACCTACGAGGATCACACCGGTGAGGTGATGACAGTGGCGGCCTACCAGCATTACAACGAAGAAGAAGCTCGGGCAGCTTTTGAAGCTTTCGCTCCTCCCATGCCGGAGGTGAGCACAGACACCAGTCCCTCGCCGAGCGCCTCTATAAGCGCGAACCCTGAAGACCTGGTCGTGTACGGTGACGTGCGCGTAGGTGACGCGGTAGTCGGGCAAAGCGCACGTTCCATCATTCCGGAAATTCCGGCCACGGAAGAAGACCCGGGAAGTGCCGCACGCGTACAAATCGTGTGGCGAAACTCCACTGCCGTGTTCGTCATGACAGCACCTCTCGACACTGCTGATGATCTCTTTCTCGAATACGCCGTCTAACATGGAGAAGTAGCACGTGCGCTACTGAAGGGGAGGCTACGCTGTGGCCGCAAAACGACAAGAACCCGCCATCGCCATACGTGATCTTCGAGTTATCCGAGGGTCCAGAAAAGTAATCCAAGATATCTCCATAAACATCTCGCACGGATCTTTAGTCGGGTTGCTCGGTCCCTCCGGTAGCGGTAAAACCACATTGATGCGCGCCATCGTCGGAGCTCAAATCATTGCTGGCGGGAGTGTGACGGTCCTGGGAAAGACCGCCGGTTCCCCTGAATTGCGAAGTGACGTGGGATATGTGACGCAGTCCCCCAGCGTGTACGCAGATCTCACCGCACACGAAAACCTGCAGTACTTTGCTCAGTTAGCGGGTGTCGGAAATGCGGAAATAAAGAGTGTCCTGAAAACTGTAGACCTTCACGACATTGCGGATCGCCCCGTAATGAACCTCTCTGGCGGACAGCGTTCTCGAGTCTCTCTTGCCGCAGCGTTGCTTGGCACACCGGAAGTTCTCATTCTTGACGAGCCCACCGTGGGGCTTGATCCAGTCTTACGCAAAGACTTGTGGGACGTTTTTCGATCCTTGGTCAAAGGAGGCGCAACATTGCTGGTCTCCAGTCATGTCATGGATGAAGCACAGCGCTGTGATCGATTAATCATGATGCGTGAGGGCGAAATTCTCGCACACAGCACTCTGCCGGCACTGTTGAAAAAGACAAAAACAAAGGATGTAGAAGGTGCTTTCCTCGCCCTTGCCACCACCGTTGACACTTCTCGTTCCGAGGAAAAAAGATGACCCCCTCTCTTATGGCCGCTACCGCACGCCGAGTACTTCAACAAATAAGGCGTGATCGACGGACGGTCGCATTACTAATGGTGATGCCTTTAGTGATCCTCTCCCTCCTGAAATTCATGTTCACCGATATTCCTGTGCCCCCAGGGGCGGACCCCACTTTCGATTCCTTCGGGCCACGGCTCATGGCTCTTTTACCCATGTTGTTGATGTTTGTGGTGACGTCCGTAACAACCCTGAGGGAACGAATTTCTGGGACCTTAGAGAGGTTAATGGCTTCTCCTCTGCGGAAAGCAGACCTCGTGCTCGGTTACGCTCTCGCTTTCGGCTTGATCGCAATCGTGCAGGCGGGGCTCATCCTTGCCTTTTCTCTTTCTGTTCTGAACCTTAATTTCGCAGGAAACATGTGGCTGCTTGGTGTGATCATCGTTCTTGACGCGATTCTGGGAACAGTCTTGGGCCTGGCAGCAAGTTCTTTGGCGCGCACGGAATTCCAGGCAGTACAGATGATGCCCGCAGTGATCCTGCCTCAAGTGCTGATCGCCGGTCTCTTCCTGCCCCGAGACGCCATGCCCGCCGTCCTGGAATGGGTCTCTGCCCTACTGCCGTTGTCTTACGCAATCGATGGGATCAACTCCCTAGCCGCTGGAGACAACAACGTGTGGAGTGAGGTGGGTGTGCTCATAGCCTTCATTGTGGGAGCCTTGGTGCTCGCCGTTGTCACCTTGAGGAGAAGGACTGCCTAACTGGTCTATCGGCTTCTAGGGTCACGAATCGCGACCCTTACGCGCGGTACGGTGTGCATATGAGCGCAGACACAGGAACACGCGTCGCAATTGTGGGCGGCGGAGTTATGGGAGAGGCACTCCTCACCGCAGTCCTGGCAGGCGGCTGGCCTCCCAACGAACTCATCGTTGCTGAACGACACACACCGCGAGCACAAGATCTTGCACGCATGTACGAGGTCGAGACCATTCAGGACGTGCCAACGGCGGTTGCCGACCGAGACGTCGTGCTGTGCGCTGTAAAACCTCAAGACATGGTGGAAACGTTGGGTCAGATTGCTCCCAGACTCAAACCAGGTGCAATATTTGTCACGGTTGCCGCTGGAATGCCCGCGTCTGTATACGAGGAACACCTGGGCCCCGAGGCCATCGTGGTGCGTGCCATGCCTAACACTCCTGCACTCGTCTCCGCAGGCGCAACCGCCATCGCTGCCGGCACACATGCACGTGACGGACATCTTGATGTCGTGCGTGAAATTCTCGCAAAAACCGGCCTTGTAGTCACCGTGAAAGAAGACGAAATAGATGCGGTGATCGCCGTCTCCGGTTCTGGTCCGGCATACTTTTTCGCCTTTGTGGAGGCCTTAACTGACGCTGGCGTTGCCCAAGGTTTGGATCGAGAAGAATCCTCCCTGCTCGCTCAACAGACACTGATAGGTGCAGCACAACTGTTGAAAGATTCAGGAGAAAGCCCGCGCACCCTGCGAGAACGAGTGTCGTCCCCTGGAGGGACCACGCTCGCGGCA
This sequence comes from Demequinaceae bacterium, assembly GCA_011524475.1. GTDB lineage: Bacteria > Actinomycetota > Actinomycetes > Actinomycetales > Demequinaceae > WTKG01. The sequence continues at coordinate 91 of WTKG01000187.1, read as the reverse complement.
CTCGAGGCCATGAGAAAAGCAGGTCTGAATGATGTGGTGTCTGCTGGCGCGCGTGCGGCTGTGCAACGTTCCCGGTCTCTGGCTGAGGAAA
>WTKG01000165.1 GCA_011524475.1 Demequinaceae bacterium | reverse complement strand
CGTTTCGTTTGCTCGCATCGCCGAGCCGATCTCTGTACCCAATCTGATTGGGTTGCAGACTGAATCGTTCGACTGGCTGCTTGGCAATGACGTATGGAAAGACCGCGTCGCATCCGCCAAGAAAGAAGGCCGTAAGGACGTTCCCGAGACCGCAGGACTCGAGGAGATCTTCTCGGAGATTTCTCCGATCGAGGACTTCAACAAGACGATGTCACTGTCGTTCGCTGACCCGTACTTCGAGGAGCCACGGCATACCCCTGCCGAGTGCAAGGAGAAGGACTTCACCTACGCAGCGCAGCTCTTTGTGACTGCGGAGTTCATGAACCACGAGACGGGTGAGATCAAGTCTCAGACCGTCTTCATGGGTGACTTCCCCCTCATGACGGAGCGCGGCACATTCATCGTCAATGGTACCGAGCGCGTGGTCGTATCGCAGCTTGTCCGTTCCCCAGGTGTGTACTTTGAGCGCACTCCTGACAAGACGTCTGACAAAGACATCCTCACTGCCAAAATCATTCCCTCCCGTGGGGCGTGGTTGGAGTTTGAGATTGACAAGCGCGATGCTGTGGGCGTCCGGGTGGACCGCAAACGTAAGCAGCCTGTCACCCTGTTCCTCAAGGCTCTGGGGATGACTACGGAAGAGATTGAAAAAGAATTCAAAGACTTCCCCACTGTTCTGGAGACTCTGGCAAAAGACACTGTCCATGAGCAGGATGACGCCCTGGTGGACTTGTATCGCAAGCTCCGTCCCGGCGAACCTCCGACCGTGGAGGCTGGCCGTACTCTGATCGATAACTTCTACTTCAACTCGAAGCGTTACGACCTTGCCAAGGTGGGACGTTTCAAATTGAACAAGAAGCTGGGACTTACCAAGCCGCTCGGCGACTCAGTGTTGTCGCGTGAAGACATCGTGCAGGCGGTCAAATACATTGCGGCTGCGCATGCGGGCATTGCTCAGATCGACGCCCCAGCGGGTGACCTGGCAGTGGAGACTGACGATATTGATCACTTCGGTAACCGCCGTATTCGCGCAGTAGGCGAATTGATTCAAAATCAAATCCGTACAGGGTTGTCGCGTATGGAGCGAGTGGTGCGCGAGCGCATGACCACGCAAGATGTGGAGGCAATTACTCCGCAGACACTCATCAACACGCGCCCGGTGGTGGCCGCGATCCGGGAGTTCTTTGGAACGTCTCAGTTGTCGCAGTTCATGGACCAGAACAACCCACTGGCTGGTTTGACCCACAAACGCCGGCTCTCGGCTCTCGGTCCGGGTGGTCTGTCTCGTGATCGTGCGGGCATGGAAGTCCGTGACGTGCACGCTTCTCACTATGGCCGCATGTGCCCCATTGAAACTCCGGAAGGCCCCAACATTGGTCTGATCGGTTCGCTTGCGTCCTTCGGTCGTATCAATCCGCTTGGTTTTGTGGAGACTCCGTACCGTCGCGTCGAAGGCGGCAAGGTCACCAAGAAGGTGGACTACCTGTCTGCTGACGATGAAGACCACTTTGTGATTGCTCAGGCGAACGCTGAACTCGACGACAAGGGTGCTTTTGTCGACGAGCGCGTCTTGGTGCGTTCCCGCGGCGGTGAAGTCGAGTTCGTGACCCCTGAGGCCGTGAACTACATCGACGTGTCACCGCGCCAGATGGTCTCTGTTGCTACCGCCTTGATTCCGTTCCTTGAGCACGACGATGCCAACCGTGCACTCATGGGCGCGAACATGCAGCGTCAGGCAGTGCCGTTGGTGCGCGCGGAGCGCCCGTTGGTGGGTACCGGTATGGAGCGCCGTGCCGCTATTGACGCGGGTGACGTTGTTATTGCCGATGCCCCGGGTGTCGTCACAGACGTCAACTCGGATCTGGTGACCGTTGCCAATGATGACGGTTCTACTGGTTCGTATCGCATTGCCAAGTTCGAACGCTCGAATCAGGGCACGAGTTACAACCAGCGAGTGTTGGTAGACGAGGGCGACAAGATCGTTGCGGGCTCTGTTATTGCCGACGGGCCTGCCACTGATCAGGGAGACCTTGCGCTGGGGAAGAACCTACTCGTCGCGTTCATGTGTTGGGAAGGTCACAACTACGAAGACGCGATTATCCTGAGTCAACGTCTGGTGCAGGACGATTCGCTTTCCTCCATTCACATCGAGGAACACGAAGTGGATGCTCGCGACACCAAACTTGGTGCCGAAGAAATTACGCGGGATATCCCGAACGCATCGGAAGAAGTCCTTGCCGACCTTGACGAGCGCGGCATTGTCCGGATTGGTGCGGAAGTGCGTGCTGGCGACATTCTGGTGGGCAAAGTCACGCCGAAGGGCGAGACGGAACTCACCCCTGAAGAGCGCTTGTTGCGTGCGATCTTTGGCGAGAAAGCCCGCGAAGTGCGGGATACCTCCCTCAAGGTTCCTCACGGCGAATCAGGCACGGTGATCGGAGTGCGCGTCTTCACTGAAGATGACGGCGACGACTTGCCTGCTGGGGTGAACCAGTTGGTGCGGGTGTACATCGCGCAGCGACGCAAGATCCAAGAGGGCGACAAGCTCGCTGGGCGTCACGGTAACAAGGGCGTCATCTCGACCATCTTGCCGGTGGAAGACATGCCCTTCCTTGCGGATGGCACGCCGGTAGATGTGATCCTGAACCCGCTTGGAGTTCCTGGACGCATGAACGTCGGTCAGGTGTTGGAAACCCACCTCGGCTGGGTTGCTAAGCAAGGCTGGGATGCAAGCGGTGCCACGGGCGACTGGGTGGAGGACCTCCCCAAGGAGGCCACGACGGCCGAGCCCGGTACCCCTCTTGCTACTCCGGTCTTCGATGGTATTCAGGAGTCCACCCTGAGTGGTTTGCGTGATTCGGTATTGCCGAACCGTGACGGTGAAAAACTTGTGGGTGATGACGGCAAAGCGATGCTGTTCGATGGCCGCAGTGGAGAACCTTTCCCTGAGCCAGTGTCGGTGGGCTACAAGTACATCCTGAAGCTGCACCACCTGGTGGACGACAAGATTCACGCCCGCAGCACGGGACCGTACTCGATGATTACTCAGCAGCCGTTGGGTGGAAAAGCGCAGTTCGGTGGTCAGCGATTTGGTGAGATGGAGGTGTGGGCGCTTGAAGCATACGGAGCCGCCTACGCGCTTCAAGAATTGCTCACCATCAAGTCGGACGACGTGCTCGGCCGCGTGAAGGTCTATGAGGCCATTGTCAAGGGTCAGAACGTTCCCGAACCGGGTCTGCCCGAGTCTTTCCGAGTACTCATGAAGGAGATGCAGTCCCTGTGTCTCAACGTGGAGGTTCTGGGTGCAGATGGCCAGGCCCTTGATATGCGTGAAACAGAGGAGGACGCCTATTCGGCGGCCGAATCGCTCGGAATTTCCCTGTCCAGCCGTCCGGACGCCTCCAGCGTCGACGAGATTTAAGGAGAGCGTACAGTGCTCGATGTAAACGAGTTCGGTCAGCTTCGGATCGGCCTGGCGACCGCGGAAGAAATCCGCAACTGGTCGCATGGCGAGGTCAAGAAGCCCGAGACCATCAACTACCGCACTCTCAAGCCAGAGAAAGATGGCTTGTTCTGCGAAAAGATCTTTGGCCCCACTCGCGACTGGGAGTGCGGTTGTGGCAAGTACAAGCGCGTGCGTTACCGCGGCATTATTTGTGAGCGTTGTGGTGTAGAGGTCACGCGTTCCAAGGTGCGCCGTGAACGCATGGGTCACATTGAGCTGGCGGCCCCCGTCACGCACATCTGGTACTTCAAGGGCGTTCCCTCCCGTTTGGGATATCTTCTCGACCTTGCTCCCAAGGATCTCGAAAAGGTCATCTACTTTGCTGCCTACATGGTCACTGAGGTGGACGAAGACGGTCGCCACGAGGATCTGCCCATGTTGCGCAACGAGATGGAATCTGAGAAGAAAACCATCGCTGCCCGTCGTGACAATGACATCAACACCCGTGCCGAGAAGCTCGAAAAAGACATTGCGGAGTTGGAGGCTGAGGGCGCAAAGTCTGACGCCAAGCGCAAGGTCAAAGACAGCGCGGAGCGGGAGATGGCGCAGTTGCGCAAGCGTGCGGACGCCGAGATTGAGCGTTTGGATGCAATCTTTGACCGATTCGCCAACTTGAAGGTGCAGGATCTCGAAGGTGATGAGGTTCTCTACCGCGAGTTGTCGCGTCGCTACGGCTCCTACTTCAAGGGGTCCATGGGTGCGGAAGCCATTCAGAGCCGGTTGCGTACCTTTGATCTTGAAGGCGAAGCCACCATGTTGCGCGAGGTTATCGAGACGGGGAAGGGTCAGCGCAAGACACGGGCGCTCAAGCGTCTCAAGGTAGTAAACGCCTTCCTCACGACCAAGAACTCTCCTGAGGGCATGGTTCTCGATGCTGTTCCGGTGATTCCGCCGGACTTGCGTCCGATGGTGCAGTTGGACGGTGGCCGTTTCGCCACGTCGGATCTCAATGACTTGTACCGCCGCGTCATTAACCGCAACAACCGTTTGAAGCGGTTGCTGGACCTTGGCGCTCCGGAAATCATTGTCAATAACGAAAAGCGCATGCTGCAAGAGGCAGTGGATGCGCTGTTCGACAACGGTCGTCGTGGTCGCCCGGTCACTGGGCCTGGAAACCGTCCGCTCAAGTCCATCTCTGACATGCTCAAAGGCAAGCAGGGGCGCTTCCGCCAGAACCTGCTCGGTAAGCGGGTGGACTACTCGGGCCGAAGCGTCATTGTGGTGGGCCCCACCCTCAAGTTGCACCAGTGTGGTCTGCCTAAGCAGATGGCACTTGAACTGTTTAAGCCGTTTGTGATGAAGCGTCTGGTTGAGCTCAATCACGCGCAGAACATCAAGTCGGCCAAGCGCATGGTTGAGCGCTCTAACCCGGTCGTGTGGGATGTCCTCGAAGAGGTCATCACCGATCACCCGGTGCTGCTGAACCGTGCTCCTACGCTGCACCGGCTGGGTATTCAGGCATTCGAGCCGCAGCTTGTGGAAGGTAAGGCCATTCACTTGCACCCGCTCGTGTGTGGCGCCTTTAACGCGGACTTCGACGGTGACCAGATGGCCGTCCACCTGCCGCTCAGTGCGGAAGCACAAGCGGAGGCTCGCGTGTTGATGCTGTCGAGCAACAACATCCTCAAGCCTTCCGACGGCCGTCCGGTAACGATGCCATCGCAAGACATGATCATTGGTCTGTATCACCTGTCGCTGGAGCGTCCTGGTGCGCATGGCGAAGGCCGGGCTTTTTCCTCGGAATCGGAAGCAATCATGGCTTTCGATGCCGGAGATATTGCTTTGAACGCCAAGGTGACTATCCGTCTCGATGGCGACACGGTTCCTCCCGAAGGCTGGGAGGCCCCCGAGGGCTGGAGTGAGGGCGACGACGTCACGCTGGAGACCACCCTTGGTCGCTCGTTGTTTAACGACCTGCTTCCGGTGTCGTTCCCATTCGTCAACCGCAACGTGGACAAGAAGATTTTGGGATCCATTGTGAATGAGTTGGCAGAACGCTACGCAAAGGTGGAGGTCGCGGCCTCGCTGGATGCTTTGAAGGCAGCTGGCTTCTATTGGGCGACCCGTTCGGGTGTCACGATTGCTATCGGTGACGTGGCAACACCCGAAGGGAAAGCCAAGATCCTTGACACGTTTGAGGAACGAGCAGCCAAGGTCCAGGATCAGTTCGATACAGGTCTCATCACAGATGATGAACGTCGTCAGGAACTCATCGATATCTGGACGCAGGCCACGAACGAGGTTGATAAGGCGATGCGTGACTCGTTCCCGGAGTACAACACCGTGCACACCATGGTGGGTTCGGGAGCTCGCGGTAACTGGATGCAGGTGCGCCAGATTGCCGGTATGCGTGGACTGGTGGCAAACCCCAAGGGAGAGATTATCCCTCGCCCCATCAAGTCCAACTACCGTGAAGGCTTGTCGGTTCTTGAGTACTTCATTGCTACTCACGGTGCCCGTAAGGGTCTTGCGGATACCGCTTTGAGAACCGCTGATTCTGGTTACTTGACCAGGCGTCTCGTGGACGTATCCCAGGACGTCATTGTGCGTGAGGACGACTGTGGTACCGAGCGCGGTCTCACAATGCCGATCACCAGCGTGGACGCCAACGGCGAGACCGTTGTGCATGAACGTGTCGAAACGTCTGTGTTTGCTCGCAATCTTGCGGTTGCGGTGAAAGATGCACAGGGCAAAGTCCTGGGTAAGGCCGGAGAAGACATCGGTGATGCGATGCTTGAAGCGTTTGTCGCCGCTGACGTCTCCGAGGTCAAGGTGCGCTCAGTGCTTACGTGTGAGTCGGAAGTCGGTACGTGTGCAAAGTGCTACGGCCGCTCGCTTGCCACACGTGAGCTTGTGGATATTGGGGAAGCGGTAGGAATTATTGCTGCCCAGTCAATCGGTGAGCCGGGTACTCAGTTGACGATGCGTACCTTCCACACCGGTGGTGTGGCCACAGCCGATGACATCACCCAGGGTCTGCCGCGTGTGCAGGAACTCTTTGAAGCACGCACGCCCAAGGGAGAAGCCCCGATCACTGAGGTTGCGGGAATCCTCAAAGTGGATGACTCGGAAGCCAACAGAGTGCTGGTGGTTACTCCAGATGGTGGCGAAGAACCAATGGAGTACCCAGTCACCAAGCGTGCCCGCCTGCTGGTTCAGGACGGTGACCACGTAGAGGTCGGCCAGCAACTAGTCGCCGGAGCTGTGGACCCCAAGAACGTGTTGCGTATCTTGGGCCCGCGCGCCACTCAGAAGCATCTTGTGGATGAGGTGCAGCAGGTGTACCGCTCCCAGGGTGTGGAAATCCACGACAAGCACATCGAAGTGATCGTGCGCCAGATGTTGCGCAGAGTCACCATCTTGGATTCGGGCGACACCATGCTGTTGCCGGGAGAACTGGTGGAACGTGCGCGTTTCGAGAAAGCGAACCGGGACACGGTGACAGATGGCGGCAAGCCGGCTTCTGCGCGACCCGAGTTGATGGGTATCACGAAGGCTTCGCTGGCGACCGATTCGTGGTTGTCTGCGGCGTCATTCCAGGAGACCACACGGGTGTTGACCGAAGCCGCCATGGGCGGAAAATCGGACTCCCTGCTGGGGCTCAAGGAAAACGTCATCATCGGAAAACTCATTCCTGCGGGCACTGGGCTTGCCCACTACCGCAACGTATCCATCGAACCAACGGAAGAAGCAAAGGCAGATCTCTTCCCCACCTTTGGGTAC
>WTKG01000173.1 GCA_011524475.1 Demequinaceae bacterium | reverse complement strand
GCCTGAACTAGGTGTAAAACATCTAACGCTTTATGCGTTTTCGTCTGAAAATTGACGATCATGATTACGAGACGAAAAAAAATCACATTGAGCGATTCCTCACCTCAGGCGACAAGGTGAAAGTGACCATCATGTTCCGTGGCCGTGAACAGTCGCGCCCGGAGATGGGGCGCAAACTTCTTCAAAGGCTCGCGGAAGACGTCGCGGACATTTCCGTGATTGAAAATGCGCCTACTCAAGAAGGCCGCAATATGTCACTTGTGCTGGGCCCGGTGAAGAAAAAGGCGCAAGCCAAGGCTGAAGCTCGCCGAGCTCGCGAAGCGGCGGCCGCCACGTCATCGGAGGACACGGCCCCCGCACCCAAGAAAGCACCGGCGAAGAAAGCCGCTTCTACCGCCAAGAAATCTTCTGCCGCGAAATCTGCTTCAGCAAAAAAGACCACGAAAGCCACAAAGACTACGAAGGCGGCACAATCTGCGTCCGCTACGGACGAGTCGTAAAACATCAGCCATGAGTGTGAGGACACTCACCACAAGGAGATACCAATGCCGAAGAATAAGACCCACTCGGGGACTAAGAAGCGTTTCAAGATCACTAAGACTGGCAAGGTCACGCATGACCATGCAATGAACGTGCACAAGTTTGAAGAAAAGAGCGGTTCGCGCAAACGGAGAGTGGCGCAAGACGCAATTTTGTCGGATGCAGATTCTAAGAAAGTCAAAAAGCTACTGGGCAAGTAGTCCCACGGAACCAAAAGGAGATATCTGATGGCACGCGTGAAGCGGGCAGTAAATGCCCAGAAGAAGCGCCGCACCACCCTTGAACGGGCGAGTGGGTACCGAGGTCAGCGTTCGCGCCTGTACCGCAAGGCCAAGGAACAGGTCACACACTCTCTTGTGTATGCGCACCGTGATCGTCGCGCCCGCAAGAGCGAGTTCCGCAAATTGTGGATTCAGCGCATCAACGCGGCTGCTCGCCTGAACGGCATGACGTACAACCGGTTCATCCAAGGTTTGAAAGCGGCTGAAGTGGATGTAGACAGGCGCATGTTGGCGGAATTGGCGGTTCACGACGAAAAGGCGTTTGCGGCATTGGTGACGGTTGCGAAGGCGGCACTTCCGAAGGACGTCAACGCACCTGCGGCCTAACACCGTGGTCGATGATCCGGCGTTTTCGGAGCCACCTCGCGTGGAGATGGAGAACCCCCGCGCGGAACGGGTCAAGAAGGTCAAGGCGCTGGCGAACCGTTCTGTACGCCAGCGCCGCGGCCAGTTTTTAGCAGAAGGACCAGGAGCGGTCAGGGCTGCTGTGCAATATGCCCCGGACAGGGTTGCGGAGATGTATGTGTCTTCGCAGGTGGCAATGCGCCATCCTGACATTATCGACAGTGTCCACGCCCAAGGTTTACGTGCCGTCACAGTTACCCCCGAGGTGGCTCAAGCCATGAGTGGCGACGCACAGGGCATCCTTGCGGTAGTGAACGAGTTTCACGGTTCTCTAGGGGATGTGCCTGCTCGCGTGAGGCACGTGGTGGTGCTCATAGACGTGCGCGATCCTGGAAATGTAGGCACGATTATTCGCACCGCGGATGCTGTGGGTGCTGACGCTGTTGTGCTGGCAGGCACATGTGCGGACCCGTTCAACCCGAAGGTAGTGCGCTCAAGCGCGGGAAGTATATTTCAGCTTCCACTCATTCGCGAAAAGGCGTGGGAAGGTGCTCTTGCGTCTCTTAGAAGTAGAGGGTTGCGTGTTGTGGCAGCGCATGGAAGCGCGGAAGCCGCAATAGGAGATGCTCATGGCCCGGGGTCCCGAGAGTCCCTTAGGCTTCCCACAGCATGGGTGTTCGGTAACGAAGCCGAAGGTTTGACGGACGCACAGGTGCATGCGTGTGACGATGCGGTGCGGATTCCCATTGTTGGTCGGGCAGAAAGTTTGAATGTCGCTTCGGCGGCGGCAATCTTTTCATATGTGTCCCTTTTGTCCCAGTAACAGTTATTTCTAGTGTGATGAACCCCCCACCCAGGGCACATCTCTATCGATACAATTGAGGGCATGACTCGTGCCGGAGCGGCGCTTCGGCGCGCATACACCAGCGTGGTCGAAGGCACTCGGCTCACCGCATTGCCCCCCCAGGTCGCTCTTGCCATTGGGGGTATTTTTGTCATCTTGTTTGTGCAGTTCGTGTTGTCTTTAGCGGAAGCAATCATTGCCCGCAATGTCACAGACACTGTGGTGGAAAGCGTTTTTACTAGTTCCGCTGAATTAGTAGAAACCCGCACGGAAGAACATCTAGATTCTGTTGCGGATGCGGTCAACGCAACCGCTATGAATGTGAAGCGAGACTCTCTCAAACTTTCTGACGAGGAGCTCACACAGGTCCTGGCGGAAAGTGTGATGGCGCATCGAGAGATAGGCGCGGTTGGAGTGGCGTACCCCAACGGAGAATTTGCTTTGCTGGGCATTACTGAGGGCGGATTTGAAGAAAATCGTGCCCGGCTCACGTCTGGTGGCGAAATCCGTTCCGAACGCGTGGTCTACGACACTGAGTTCCGCCGGCTATGGACTTTTCGCACATCGGATACTTCCCCTATGTTTTTTTCCGAATATTTTTCTCGTGCGGTTACGAGTGGCCTGGAAGGTTCGTGGAGCGATGCAGAAACGCTCTGGTCCTCTGGAGACTTCGGTGCGACGTATACCGTGCCGGTGATCGATAACTCTGGGAATCTTTTTGCAGTCGTCGTGGGTGAATTGCCGGGGCGGAACCTCAGTTCTGTATTAGATGAGCTACCCCTCTCGGTGGGTGGAACCGCGTATCTGATTGATCACGAGGGAAACGTTCTGTCTACCAATTCAACTAATTGGGATTATGTGAATGACGCTCGGGACTCTGGGACAGGATTGGTTTCTGCTGCGAGCGTGGGGATTGATTTTGACTCTCACGGCCACCACCATGACGATCAGATTCATAAACATCTTTTCGGATCCGTTCACATCGTCAAGAATTTCGAGGGCCTTGCCGGAGTCTCGTGGCAACTTCAGGTGAATACCAGTGAATCCGCTTTTGGTCGCACCCTGCCTTTTTTTGCCACCATCACTGTTGCGGCGGTATTCCTCAGTGGCGTGCTAGTGCTTGCTGCAGCCTGGTTCTTATTCTGGTTGCGCAACCCCATTCTGGAACTCCAAAGCATGGCAACGCGTGATTTCTTGACCGGTCTTCCTAACCGCCTCGAATTTTGGAATAAAGGCGCAGAAATCATGGAAGATGCCACGAAGAATGGAGACACCATTGCCGTGGCGATGTTTGATTTGGACGATTTCAAATCCATCAACGACCACCAGGGCCACGTTGCGGGAGATCGCGCTCTCGTAGAGGCGGCAAAAGCTTTGCGGAATGCTCTGGAAGAAGGCGATTTTGTGGCGCGCTACGGAGGCGATGAATTCGTGGTCATGCTCACAGTGACAGGACTTCAGCCTTTTGAAGTTGTGGAGAGCGTGCGCCGCGCGGTAGAAGACGGCATTAACGAGACTCGTCGCGACGGGGAGGCTATAGGGGTCACGGCAGGCTTTGCTGTGTCACGACGTACCAAAGATCTCGAAGTCCTTGCCGAGCGCGCCGACACTGCGCTCTTGAACGGTAAGAAGGTTCGTAAGGGCACTTCGTATGCAGAGGCTCGAGGCTCCTTTCAAGGCTCTTGACGGGCTTCGAGCACATTCTGTGTCGTGGCGAGCGCCTGCGTGTTCTGCGCGCCGGTAGACTTCCCTCAGTCCTTGCATCCTGAGAAAGGCCGCCTTCCTGTGCCGACTTCCAACAGCGGTCTCTCGCCGCTAGATTTCGAGGGAATTGACTCTGCGGTATCGGCAGCGGTAGCAGATATCGCTGTCGCATCAAGCCTCGATGAATTAAAAGAAGTCCGCCTTGCCCATACGGGGGATAAGGCTCCTTTAACCCAGGCCAATCGCCAGATGGCAGAGGTAGCGTCGCACGATAAGGCTGCTGCCGGCAAGGCGCTTGGTGCTGCTCGCGCGAAGGTTTCTCAGGCGGTGCAGGAGCGTCAGGCTGAACTCGAAAATGAGCGTGACGCGCGAGTACTGGTAGAGGAAGCGGTGGATGTTACATTGCCAGTGCGTAGCGGACCTCACGGCGCGCGCCATCCATTGAACTCTTTGCAAGAACGCATGGTCGACACTTTTGTCGCCATGGGGTGGGAAGTCGCCGAAGGCCCTGAGGTAGAGGCCGAATGGTACAACTTCGACGCCTTGAATTTTGATGCAGATCACCCGGCTCGACAAATGCAAGACACGTTTTTTTTGGAGTCTCCGGCAGGGACGGAAAATGAATCTAGCGGGTTGGTGTTGCGCACGCATACGTCACCGGTCCAGGCCCGGGCGATGTTGGAAAGAAGCGCTGCCTTGCTAGAAGAGGGAAAGGGAATCTACGTTGTGTGTCCGGGCAAGACTTTTCGCACTGATGAATTGGACGCAACACACACCCCGGTGTTTCATCAGATCGAAGGCTTGGCGGTCGACACTGGCCTCACGATGGCGCACCTCAAAGGAACTCTCGACCACCTTGCCCGTTCGATGTTTGGCCCTGAGGCGACTACTCGCCTGAGGCCAAGTTTTTTTCCTTTTACGGAGCCAAGCGCGGAGATGGATCTCACGTGTTTCGTGTGTAGTGGTGGCGATGCGGCGTGCCGCACATGCTCGGGAACGGGTTGGATTGAATGGGGTGGTTGTGGCATGACGCATCCTCACGTGTTGCGCGCCGCGGGCATTGATCCGGATACGTATACCGCTTTTGCTTTTGGAATGGGAATCGAACGGACGTTGATGTTTCGCCATGGTGTCGCGGATATGCGTGACATGGTGGAGGGCGACGTGCGGTTCTCGCGACAGTTTGGGATGGAGATCTGATGCCGTACGTCCCACTGGAATGGCTCGCGGAGTACACCGACATCGCCAAGGATGCGCGCCCCGAAGATGTGGCTGCCGCGCTGGTCAAGGTTGGCCTCGAAGAAGAGGGCATTATTGCCAGCGATATTCGGGGTCCCCTGGTGGTGGGTCGAGTAATTTCAGTTGTGACAGAGGAGGCCTCGAACGGTAAGTCCATCAACTACTGTCGAGTGGATGTCGGCGAGCACAATGACCCCGCCGGGCCGGGCAAGGGCCCAGATGCCTCCACGGAATATCCGCCGAGCAGAGGAATTGTGTGTGGCGCTCACAATTTTTCTGAAGGTGACTATGTAGTGGTGGTACTCCCGGGAGCTGAACTTCCTGGGGGGTTTGCGATTTCTGCGCGTAAAACCTATGGGCACATTTCCGACGGGATGATTTGTTCCGTCAAGGAATTAGGAATTGGCGATGATCATGAGGGCATTCTGGTGTTGGCCACCAGCGCCTCTGACACCGAAAGCCTGTATGAGGCTGCTTCCCTGACTCCAGGAGACGATGCCATTTCACTCCTGGGCCTCGATGCGGTCACCCTCGAGATAAACGTCACGCCTGATCGTGGCTACTGCTTCTCTATGCGGGGAGTGGCGCGCGAATATTCACACGCGACCGAGGCTGCATTCCGTGATCCTGCTGGCATCTCGGTGACGGGGCAGGCCGGGGACGGTTTCCCCGTGAAGCTCGCAGACAAAGCCCCCATTCGAGGCAACGAGGGGTGCGACCGTTTCGTTGCACGTGCGTTGCGCGGTTTTGATCCGCAGGCAGTGTCTCCGCAATGGATGCAACAACGGTTGCGTCACTCGGGAATGCGCCCCATCTCGTTGGCCGTAGATGTCACCAACTACGTGATGTTGGAAATGGGCATGCCTCTGCATGCCTATGACGTGGCGACTCTGACCGGCCCGATTGTGGTGCGTCGCGCCCAAGCAGGCGAGAAACTTGTCACTCTCGACGGAGTAGAAAGAATTCTTGACGCGCAAGACATGGTGGTCGCGGACTCGCAAGGAGGGGAAGGTGCCCGCGCGGTGGGGCTCGGAGGAGTCATGGGTGGCCTCGCAACGGAGATCACCGCATCTACGACAGACGTACTGCTCGAAGGTGCCCATTGGGATCCTGTCACTATCGCCCGCACGGCCCGCCGCCACAAATTGGTCTCCGAGGCGTCAAAACGTGGAGAACGAGGAGTGGATCCCGAGCTTCCTCCTATTGCTGTGGAGCGAGCCTTGCGACTCATGCAGGAGTACGGCGGAGGCGAAATCGAAGACGTCTACACGGATGTATCCCACATAGATGCCCCCGAACCCATCGAGATGTCAGAAGACTTTCCCGACACGATTGTGGGAGTGGCGTATGGCTCCGATGTGGTGCGAGAAAGCCTGGAAAAAGTTGGATGCCTTGTGTCCGCCGGGGAAGCTGATGGCGCTGCGGAACCAGAGAATTCTTCCCACACCGTTGTGAGTGTGACTCCGCCGTCATGGCGGCCAGATTTACGTAGCCCCATTGATCTCGTGGAAGAAGTAGCGCGCCTGCACGGTTACGAGGATTTACCCAGCATTTTGCCTGGCGCTCCAGCGGGAGGTGGCCTCACTCACGCCCAAAAAACGCGACGTTCGATTGCCCGTTCTCTTGCCGAAAGTGGGCTCGTGGAGGTCTTGACGTATCCATTCGTTGCGCATGAACGCCTCGACGAATGGAGGATCCCTGAGGGAGATCCACGGCGTGACTATGTGGCGCTTGCCAACCCTATGAACGAAAAAGAAAAATTCCTCCGCAGTTCCGTATTGGACACTGTGGTGGACGCAGCGAAAGTGAACCTCAGTCGAGGTCAGGCAGACGTCGCGATATTCGAATTGGGAAAGACATATCGTGCTCAAGGTTCGGGGATTGCCGGCATTCTTGAGGTCGAGACACGACCGTCTCCTTCGGAACTCGCGACGTTGGACGATGCTTTGCCTCACGAGGAACTGCGCGTGGCGGGAATTATGTGTGGCGCCCGCGTGCATGCATCGTGGCAAGGGCCGGCCGAGCAGTATGAATGGTATGACGCCGTCTCTATTGCTCGCGATGTGATGGAGGAGGCTGGGCTTCAGGTGACGGTTTCCGCGGGTGATTACGCTCCGTGGCACCCCGGACGCTGTGCGGAGTTGTGGGCAGCCGTCACGGATGATTCTCGCGCTCCCGTCTTGTTGGGACACGCCGGGGAGCTGCACCCTAAAGTGTGTGAAACATTTGCGCTTCCACGTAGATCCGTGGCGTTCGAATTCAGTATCGACGCTCTTGTGGGT
>WTKG01000096.1 GCA_011524475.1 Demequinaceae bacterium | reverse complement strand
CTACCGCGGAGGTTAGCGGCTACGTCACGAGTAGGAACAGCAATTGTCAGCACTGCCCCAGTGTGGCACGCTCCCTGGCGCTAGGGTCACACCCCAGGGCACGGAGAAACTGCTAGCCCGTCAGCGACAACGTAATCGCCGGAGCAACCGGGTCCAAGATCATGCCATCTGCGGTGCCGTCATCGTCAAAAGCCCCACCGTCAGTGAGGTCAAACGTGATGGTGGTGCCGACAATCGTGGCGTCCGTCACCTCTGCCCATGTTCCTGAGGTTTCTTTCCATACGGATGTCACCGGCGCGGGTACGTCAATCTTCACTGTGACAGTCCCCCCGTCCCACGGCACGCACAATTCATACTCGAAGACTCCATAGGGAAGGATGATCGAAGAAGGAGCAACCGGGATGTAGCTACCTGCAGACGACCACCCCTCAGAACCGTCTACGAGGCAGGTGGCACCCGAAACTGTGAACGTAATGTCTTCCCCGGTGTCTATATCAGTGATGTCGAACTTGATGTCCGGAATAACTTCGACGGCTCCAATGTCACACATATCGCCAACACCTAGTGGGCGCTCCACACCTCGCTGGTCATCGCTGTCTGTGACCGTGCAGTCCGCGTCCGCAATCACATCAATAAGCGGTGAGCCTTCCAGGGGCTCTCTGGTATGAGAAAAACCGCCGTTGTCTTGAAGCGGGCCGAGCATGGCGCCACTCAAGCTATTGAAGTCGCCTGTGCCACTAAACGAATCCGTGCATGTCCCATCGCCGTCAAAGTTGTGCCCAGCCGAAGAGATGGACCCACCTACTGTGCACCCAACACTGCCCAGCTCTCCAAAGAACACCGACGCCTCCGGCTCGAAGTCATCGGAGACAAACACATGCGCGCCATTAGTGGACTCATTATCAACAAAGGTCGAATATTCCGCCTTAAACGTATCGGCACGACTCACAATTCCGCCCCCGCGCGAAAGCAGCTGGTCCACTCCAGCAGTGGCTGTCGCCTTGTTACCGGTAACAGTGACATTCGTGACAGATGTCAGGTTGTTGGCCCGTACCGCACCCCCTTCCGTAAGGGTGCGACTAGACACTGTGGACACAGCAGCTGCGGTAGCAAGGTTGTTCGCGAAAAGTGTTTTCCCGAACGTCACCTCACTAGCCCCACCGTAAAAAGCTCCACCAAAGGCGCGCGCAATGGCCTCGACGGTGTTCGGGGTGCTGGAGGCATCAGCGTCAGCGGTGTTAGACGTGAAAGATGCCTCGTTGACAGTCACGGTTCCCGTGTTCGCGTACACCGCGCCACCCCAGGCACGCGCGCGACTTCTCTCATCGTTCAGATCTGAGATATCTTCGGCCGCATCAGTGATTACTGTGGCTGTGTTGCCGTCAAAAGTGGACTTCTGAATATTAAGTGGGCCATCGTCTGCTCTCACTGCACCGCCGTAGGAATTACCCAGAACTTGGTTGCTTCCACTCACCGCATCAAGATGCGCCTCGTTATCTGTGAACTCAGCATCAGAGAGATTCAACACTTCGGACTCCAGTGCCCCTGTGATAGCCCCTCCCCAGACGTCAATATTCGCCTGGCCTCCATCGTGAGTGACACGTGCCGTGTTCTCAATGAAGGAGTAGCCGCCTTGAATCGTCGCGGCACGACCGAAATAGAAAGCACCACCCAAAGCGTCGAGATTCGAATTAAGAGTTGCCCCTCCCGTGCTGGAAACCTCGGCAGAGTTCTCTGTGACTTCTCCTGAGGTGAAGGTTGCCTCACCTCCAAGAATGGCGGCGGCGCCTCCCCTCACAAGCACCGGGCCACCCTCGGTAGTGGAACCGATTGCGTCATTGCTCAGGAAATCGACATCTGTTGTCGTGACTGTTCGAGAGTTAGAGAAGTAGGCACCGCCATACGCCCGCATAGTGGGGCCGCCGGTAGCCGAGTTGTCTACTTGCGCGGTGTTGTCTACAAAGTTCGTCTCTTGAATGTCGCTAGTTCCGGACCCGGTGGAGGCAAGAGCCCCACCGCGGGCTTGGGCAAAGTTTCCTGTCCCGGACAGGGTGACGGCGACGGAGTTCTCCTCGAATTGCGAGCCGGTAATAGTAGTATCCCCACCGGCGCCGCCTGCGACAAGATCGAGGGCGCCTCCGCGCACGTTGCTTCGCACCGTTGCAGTTCCGGCAGCAACATTGCCTTCAAAGGCAGATGTGGAGATGTCTACATCTGCGTTTTGTGCATAGACCGCCCCGCCAAAAGAGAAAGCCCTATCACTCGTGGTGCGAACAGCGTTGTCAATAAAAGAAGATTCTTCAATCGTGAGTGATCCGCGGCGCAGCGAAATCGCACCGCCACGTGCGGTGGAATCGCTCCCGGTCGTGACGGTGATCTCGTTGTCACGGAAAGTTGTCCCCACCAGCTGAACGTTGTAGTCAACCGAATACAAGGCTCCACCGTTAATGATGGCCGTGGGGCTCGCTACAGAATGCGTGAAACCCGACACTGTCAGGTCTTCGATTCTCAATGTCGCGTCATTGCCGGTGCGAGCATCCAGGAATCTCACACCCGGATTAGCGGCAGACACTGTGAAGTCGTTGCCGACAATCGTGAGGTCTATGTCTGCCCGGTATTCGGGATCCGTGGTAGTGGAAATCGTAAAGTTGGAGGTGATGTTGATTTGGTAGGGGCCAGTCGGCACTTCCGTATTGAAATAAGCCAGAGCAGCCCGAAATTCGGTTTCATTCGCGACATTCACCACGGTCAGTGCACGTGCCGGAGGCGCCTGGACGAGCACGGCCAGCACGACAGCACTCACCGCAAACGCCGCAACCACAGCGACACGTCGCCACGAAGCCACACTAGTCATCACAAATAACCTTCCACGACCCCGCTATTCACAGAGGTTCACACGGCAACTGTAGCAAGCACGACCATGCTCTGAGAGCACCCCCGTCACCGTTTCTAGCGAAGGCGCAGTTAGCCTTCTACTCCTGCGCGCGCAAGGATAATCTCTCGGACTCGACCGGCATCTGCTTGCCCCCGCGTAGCTTTCATCACCGCGCCCACAATGGCTCCCGCCGCCTGGACTTTGCCGTCTTGAATTTTTTGGAGTACGTCTGGTTGGGCGGCAAGCGCAGTATCGACTGCGTCTTCCAGAGCAGAATCGTCACTCACCACTTCTAGTCCGCGGCTCTTCACCACACTGGCGGGCGACCCTTCTCCCGCGAGAGCGCCCGCGAGAGCTTGGCGTGCCAAGGTGTCATTGATGGTTCCGGCGTCTATGAGGCTCTCGAGTTCCGCGACATCTGCTGGCGTCACCTCAAGCTCTTCGAGGGTTGATTGGCGTTCGTTAGCGATGCGGGCAAGCTCTCCCATCCACCACTTTCGCGCACCCTGGGAGGACGCGCCTTCAGCAATAGTGCTCTCGATCAATGCGACCGCGTCCGCGTTCACCACATCACGCATCTCTAAATCTGTGAAACCCCACTCGTCTTGGAGCCGCGCCCGACGCTTAGCGGGGTGCTCCGGAATAGTGGCGCGCAGTTCTTCTACCCATGCCGGGTCCGGTTCGACAGGAAGCATGTCTGGCTCCGGGAAGTAGCGGTAATCTTCCGCCTCCTCTTTCGAGCGCCCCGACGTGGTGGACTTAGTGTCTTCATGCCAGTGGCGGGTTTCTTGCACCACTGCCTCACCTGCTGCCAATAATTCCGCCTGACGAGCAGCCTCGTAATGGATAGCAGCCTCTATCGCACGCAGAGAGTTCACGTTCTTGGTTTCCGAGCGTTTGCCAAATGGCACCGAAGCCTGGTCTTCCGCACGTGGACGCAGCGACAAATTGATATCTGCACGCACCGACCCTTGTTCCATGCGTCCGTCAGAGATTCCCAACGCTCGCACCATGTCCCGAATCGTGGCGACGTATGCACGCGCCACCTCGGCCGCACGCTCGCCCATCCCTTCAATGGGCTTCGTCACGATCTCTACCAACGGCACGCCGCCACGGTTGTAATCGACGAGGGAGTAGTCAGAACCCTGAATCCCTCCCGTACCACCTACGTGAGTGTTCTTGCCCGCGTCTTCCTCCATGTGTGCGCGCTCAATCCCAATCATCACCGAGGAACCGTCATTCAGCACTACTTCAAGCTCACCGTCGTAGTTAGTGGGCTCGTCGTACTGCGAGATCTGGTAGTTCTTGGCGAGATCGGGATAGAAGTAGTTTTTGCGGGCAAAGCGTGAGGAGTCGCGCACCTTGCATCCGAGTGCCAACCCCAGCCGAATCGCAGACTCAATTGCCTTCTCATTAGGCACAGGCATAGACCCCGGCAGACCCAAACACACGGGGCAGACCCGAGTATTGGGTTCAGCGCCAAATTCATTCGCACACCCACAAAACATCTTTGTCGCGGTGTTAAGTTCCACGTGCACTTCGATACCCATCACCGGATCAAACTCTATGACCGCTTGCTCGTATGTATACGTCATGATTCTGCTCCCGCAAGGTGGCGCGTCAGAGGAACCTGACCGGCGGATGCGAGCGCCGCTTCGAGTGCAGCCCCCACTCGGTAGAGGCGCGCATCTTCGTGAGCGGGCGCAAGGATTTGAAACCCGGCAGGGAGGTTTTCTTCTCCAGCCAAGCCCGAGGGAAGCGACATGCCTGGAATTCCTGCAAGGTTTGCCGGAATGGTCGCGATGTCCTGCAAATACATACTCAACGGATCTTCCAACTTTTCTCCGATACGGAACGGAGTCGTGGGGCACGTAGGCGACACCAGCACATCTGCCTTGGCAAAAGCGTCAGCAAAATCGCGTTGAATCAACGTACGCACCTTTTGGGCGGAACCGTAATAAGCGTCGTAGTACCCCGCACTCAAGGCATAGGTGCCCAGAATGATGCGGCGCTTCACTTCGTCTCCAAAACCTGCTGCGCGGGTGGCGGACATGGTCTTCTCTACGGTCTCTTTCTCTATCCGCATGCCAAATCGCACCGCATCAAACTTTGCCAAGTTGGACGACGCTTCGCTCGGAAGAATCAGATAGTAAGCCGCGAGCGCATACTCAAAACTGGGGCACGACACTTCGGTGACGGTGGCACCCGCCGCACGCAAAGCCTCCACGCCTTCCTCGAAACGATCACGTACCCCGTCTTGGTATCCCTCACCGCCCAGTTCCTTCACCACGGCAATCGTGAGGCCCTTCACCCCGTTCGCGCGCCCGTGACGCGCGGCCTCCACAACGCCGGGAACAGGGGCGTCAATACTGGTGGCGTCCGCCGGGTCATGCCCGCCGATCACTTCGTGAAGCATGGCTGCGTCCTCTACCGTTCGTCCACAAGGACCCAACTGGTCAAGGGACGACGCTAACGCGATCACTCCGTAGCGGCTCACGCCTCCGTAGGTGGGTTTCACTCCCACGGTGCCTGTGACCGAAGCTGGTTGGCGAATAGAGCCTCCCGTGTCGGAGCCCACTGCCAAAGGGGCCTCAAAGGCCGCCAAAGATGCCGCGGAACCACCACCAGACCCTCCCGGAATGCGATCGAGATCCCAAGGATTATGGGTCGTGCCATAACCCGAATGTTCTGTTGAAGAGCCCATCGCGAATTCGTCCATATTGGTCTTGCCAAGAATGGGCATGCGGGCATCTCGTACTCGCCGGACAGCGGTGGCGTCGTACTGCGGTATCCACTTTTCAAGAATGCGAGAACCTGCGGTGGTGGGCATGCCACGGGTGACCATTACATCCTTCAGCGCAATGGGAACACCTGCCAGAGCGGGAAGATCTTTGCCGGCGGCGCGGTCTTCATCCACACTGGCCGCAGTTTCCAGCGCTTCTTCGTCGTTCACGTACAAGAAGGCATGCACGTCTGTGTCTACCTCGTGGATGCGATCGAGGTGCGCTTGCGTTATCTCGACAGAAGTCCGCTCACCCGAGGCAAGATCCGCCGCCATCTCTGTCGCGGTGGACGTCACTACCCCCGACGCTTTGACCGTTTGGGTCATGCTTCTTCTCCCAGAATCTGCGGCACGGTAAAGCGGCCGTCCTCTTTTTGAGGAGCACCAGCCAAAGCCTGCTCCTGCGTGAGGGAAGGCTGTATCTCATCAGTGCGGTGCACGTTACTCATCGGAATGGGATGAGACGTTGCAGGCACATCGTTGCCCGCCACCTCAGAAACCTTGGCCACTGCTTCTACGATCGCGCTCAACTGTCCAGACAGCCGGTCGCGTTCAGATTCAGAAAGGTCAATACGAGCGAGGGCAGCCACACGGGCAACTTCGTCACGGTCCAAAGAAGGCATGATGCAACTCTACTGGCCCGGCCGCGCTAGAGGCGGCATGGCGTTGAGACTGTACTGAGCAGATGCGCCACGACCGTCGGCGTTGTGTCATACAGAGGCGTCACGCGTGAAAGCGAGCAGGCGGACTGCGGCGTGTGGTTCCTCATGGGCGGACACCGTCCAGTCCCGGGACTCCTCGCGAACAAAACCAAGACGTTCGTATAGTCCGTGGGCGATAGTCATGTTTTCCATCGTACTGAGGACAATCCGAGAAGCCCCCTCCTGGCGGGCACGTTCAATCGCTGCAGTCGCGAGAGTTCGTCCCACGCCCTTACCTCTGGCAAGGGGAGACACCGCAAGCATGCGAAGTTCGAACTCGCCTTCCTGCGCGAGTTCAGAAAATTGTGTGCCCGCAGCAACCACAGTGATGGTGCCTAATACGGTGCCCTGACCGTCTGCGCCTTCGGTCATCATCAACAAAATGGCGTGCTGTGCACGTGCCGCGGCGTCTTTTAGTTCGGGTACATACGGATGGGCTGGATCTACCAGCCCATCCGCAAGGTACGCGAGCGCAGTAAGTTCCCCGATCTCGGCGAGTCGACTCGTCTGGTCGGGAGTGACCTGAAGAATCGAGGTCACTTGCCCCCATCAAGTTCGTCGGTGAGCTTCTTGAACTCTGCCCACTTACCGTCTGCAAGCAAAGCGGACTGACGTGACCATGTGCCGGGGTCGTGCATCCGGAAACGTGGGCCAGCAGCATCAAGAATGGACTGCAAGCGGTCGGTGGGAGCAGAGGCAAGTCCGTGCCAGGTGCGGATCCCATCCTTGTTCATCAAGCCCTCGATCTTGGGGCCGATGCCCTCCACCAGACGAAGATCGTTCATGCGTACTTTACGGCCAATGACCGTAGAGGCCTGGGCCAATTCATCGGCGGAAAAAGTGCGAGGCTGCGCAGCAACCGATGCCGGTGCGGCAGCAGACGTCGAGGTAC
>WTKG01000196.1 GCA_011524475.1 Demequinaceae bacterium | reverse complement strand
CATGTTCTCAATAACACCGGCAACGGACTGGCCAGTTTGCGTGGCTACTGCCCCGGCCCGAGTGGCGATATCTGCCGCTATCGCCTGTGGAGTAGTCACCACGAGGAGTTCCGAGTGCGGGAGTAGTTGCGCCACCGAGATTGCAATGTCTCCGGTGCCAGGGGGCAGGTCTAGCAACAAGACGTCGAGGTCTCCCCAGTAGACATCAGCTAAGAATTGTTCGAGAGCTCGATGCAACATGGGGCCGCGCCACACCACGGGTTGCCCCTCAGGCACGAACATCCCAATCGACACGGTCTTGATTTCGTGAGCGATAGGGGGAAGCAGCATGTCGTCTATCCGGGTGGGTTGGGTGGTAATTCCCAACATTCCAGGAATCGAAAATCCGTAGATGTCTGCGTCGAGTATCCCTACTTTGAGGCCACTGCGTGCCATGGCTGCGGCCAGGTTGACAGTGACGGTGGATTTTCCGACCCCACCCTTACCAGAGGCCACGGCATAGATCTGGGTCA
Source organism: Demequinaceae bacterium (assembly GCA_011524475.1). Taxonomy (GTDB): domain Bacteria; phylum Actinomycetota; class Actinomycetes; order Actinomycetales; family Demequinaceae; genus WTKG01. The sequence goes on along the minus strand of WTKG01000196.1, from coordinate 6,786 downwards.
TGTTGCCAGGCTGTGTAAACGAGATCACTGGTTCAGGCTTTCCACCGCGCAGGGTGCTGCGAAGTTCTTCGCGTTGTTCCTCCGTCATGACGCCTAGTTCGATACGCACCTCACCAATGCCTTCCACTGACAGCGCGGCATTTTCGACATCCTGAGTGATGCGTTCCCTCATGGGGCATCCTTGGGTAGTCAAATCAATTCCCACTACTGCTGCGCCATGGGAATCAACCTCGACTGAGCGCACCATCCCAATATCTGTAATAGGGCGGCGTATTTCCGGGTCGATGACGTGAGAGAGCGCTTGCTGCACTGCATCGCTGAGGGACATGTCTAAATTCTACGGGCGCTTGAGTGGTTGATTCGTCCCGCGCCTGCCTAGGGACGCGCTACCGTGGAGTCACGAAGTAACGGTGTCTACGACAAGGAGACGAGTGTCATGGCAGGTCGTTCTCGTGCGAGTTCATCGCGCCAGGTGGCTGCTCCTGAGCCTACGGTGCAACGTTGGATTCTGGCTGGCGCAATAGCGCTGGGCATCGGCATGGTGCTTGCCGTGTTGTATGCGATGTTGCAGTTCTCTCTTGGCCGCGATTCTTCGATTGTTCTCGCGCTTATTGGTGGCTTTGTAGGGTTCGCTCTCCAGCGGGTCCTCGGTAAAGGCGGCGTAGGTGTAGGGATACTTGCAGTCCTGCTTACCGTTCAATCTCACGTCGCGTCCTACATCATGATCGTGTCCATGTATGCCACAGGTTCCATTTCCAGCGGTCTTACGGCTGCTCCCACTGTGGATCCAGGTCTTGCGTTGGAGATCTACTTCCAAAACGACTTGCGTTATCTGTGGCTTGCGTTTGGAATCTTTGGGGCTTTCATCGTGGGTGGGAAATTTAATCCTCTTCGTCCTCGCGATTGAGTTCTTCCACGAGCGCGCGTAACTCGGCGCGCACAAAGTCGCGCGTAGCAGTCTCAGATACAGCCTGACGCAATGCCGCGACTTCGCGAGCAAGATATTCCGTGTCGGCTAGAGAGCGCTCTGCCCTTTGGGTGTCTTGCGCGGCGGATACTTTGTCCCGGTCGTCCTGTCTGTTTTGGGCAAGCAGAATCAGTGGTGCAGCGTACGAGGCTTGCAGACTCAGCATCAGGGTGAGGGCCGTAAAACCGAAAGTCGCAGAGTCAAATCGCCATTCTTCAGGTGCATATGTATTCCATACCAACCACAGGATGACGAAAGCGGTCAGGTAGCCCAAGAAGCGAGGGGTTCCCAGGAAGCGAGCGATGGCCTCAGAAAATCGGCCAAACCGGTCCGATCGTGTAGGTCTCGCGCCCCAGCGTCGACGTTCTTTGACAGGCCGGTCGAATTCATCAGCCATGGGTAATCTCCTCTATTCGGCTGCTCTCAGACTCTGCGGGTGTTCGCCAGTCGTGGGGGAGCACGTGGTCGAGAACGTCGTCTGCAGAGATGACCCCGAGCAGGTGCCCAGCGTCATCTAGTACCGGGGCAGCCAGCAGATCGTAGGCAGCCATTGTGCGTGAGACTTCTGAGAGGTGTGCATCTGGTTTGAGCGGTTCAATGCCGGTATCGACGAGGGAACCGACAGGCTCGTGGGGAGCTTCACGTAAGAGTTTCTGGAAGTGCACAAGGCCCAAATATTTCCCCGTAGGAGTTTCCAAAGGAGGACGCACCACAAAGACGACTGACGCGAGAGCAGGGGTGAGTTGTTCACGCCGCACGAGTGCGAGGGCGGTCGCCACTGTCGTATCGGGACTCACAATGATGGGCTCGGTAGTCATAAGACCTCCGGCAACGTCATCCGCGTACCCCAGCAGTTGTTGCACAGGCCGCACCTCTTCAGGAGACATCAGCCCCAACAGAGACTGGGCTCGAGTGCTGGGCAAATCTCCCAGCAGGTCAGCAGCATCGTCCGGTTCCATTTCTCCCAATACGTGTGCCGCGCGCTGAGGCTCGAGGGCATTCACGAGCGTTACCTGATCTGGTTCTGGCAACTGCTCGACCACATCCGCGAGCTGCGCGTCGTCCAAAGCCTGTGCGACTTCGAATGTGCGTGTGGCAGACAGATCCATGAGGGCGTTGGCAATATCTGCCGGTTTCTTGTCTGCAAAAGACTCAATGAGTAACTCTGCTCCCTGGGAATCCCTGTGAGGCGTGAGCGATTCCACGTCGTCCACGCTCAGAGTCATGCCCTCGCCACGACGGCGGATCCTCCATGGCCCACGTCGCTGTTCAGCGCGTCGCACAAACAGATGGGAAACATTCCAGGTGCGCTTATGGGTGAGAGAAATGCCGACGTCGTGAATGATTGCCTCTCCGGATCCGTCTGCGAGGGTCACGTGTCGGTCCAGCAGCTCTCCCATGGCAAGAGTTTCACGTGCGCGGGCAGTGAAGCGTCGAAGGTTCACCACTCCAGTGCAAATGACTTGACCATTCGCAATCGAGGTCACACGAGTCAAAGGCATGAATACCCGACGACGTCCGGGGACTTCCACCACCAGGCCAATGGCCGAAGCAGGTCGTTGCGAGGGAATGACAAGCACGACGTCTCTTACCCGTCCCACAGGGTCCCCAATGGGGTCGAAAACGTTCGTACCTACGAGTCGCGCGACGAACACGCGATCTGGTGTCGTGCTCATACCTCGAGAGTAATCCTCGTGAGGTGGCATCGCCGGGATGTTACTCGGCTATGCCTGATGGTTCCGTAACCATTGTTCGACATCTTCGGCCGTGCGAGGCAACGCTGCCGACAGATTCTCTGCCCCGGTGTCAGTAATCAAGATGTCGTCTTCAATGCGCACCCCGATGCCGCGTAGTTCTGTAGGGGCCGCTTGATCGTGCGCTTTGAAATAGAGACCAGGTTCGATGGTGAACACCATGCCGGGACGAAGTTCTCCGTCTAGGTAGGTGGTGCGACGTGCATGAGCGCAGTCGTGCACGTCCAGACCGAGGTGGTGCGAGGTGCCATGCACCATCCAGCGACGGAACAGTTCTTCGCCGGCATCTGCGTCAGGGAGAATCCCCCAACTCGTGAGTTCGTGACGAATCACATCCATTGCGGCCTGGTGAACATCACGCAGAGTGTTGCCTGGACGCGCCTGTGTGAAGGCTGCGTCCGCTGCTGCTAATACGACGTCATAGACCTGCCTTTGTTCCCGCGAGAATTCGCCAGATACGGGCAATGTTCTGGTGATGTCTGCGGTGTAAAGACTTTCCATTTCTACCCCTGCGTCTAGCAGCAGAAGGTCTCCCGTGCGTACGGGCCCGTCATTGCGGATCCAATGCAGGGTGGTCGCATGGTCGCCCGCGGCGGCGATTGTTTCGTAGCCGACCGCATTGCCTTCTTCACGCGCATGGCCGTCGAAAGTGGATTCGATTACGCGTTCGCCGCGTTTATGATCGCGGGCACGCGGAAGGGACGCGGCCACACGGGCGAATCCTGCAATGGTGGCGTCTACTGCTTCGCGTAATTGTTGAATTTCGTAGTCGTCTTTGACCATGCGCATCTGAGACAAAAACTGGCGCACCGCTTTTACCGGTTGTCTCGCAGTCCGCGTCCCAGCGGGAAGATCGCTGCGAGGTTTGGTGTCCAGTCCGGTCATCACGGAAAAGTCTTCAAGACTGGGGCGTGGCCCCACCCAGAATTCGCCGGCTGCCGGGTTGGTGTAAAACTCTTCGCTTTCTGGCCCGGCAGGCGGAACTACGTATAGCACCGCATCGTGGCTGTCGCCGGAATCTGTGGGCCATAACACTAATACAGCGTCAGGTTCGTGGTCTGCGCCCAGACCAGTGAGATACGCGAAGTCGCTGGAGGGACGGAACCGATAATCCGTGTCATTGGAACGCGTGGTGAGTGAGCCTGCGGGAATCACAATTGTCTTGCCGGGGAATTTTTCGCTCAGACGTGCGCGACGCTCAGCCGCATAGGGCGCTGTGCCGAGAGGAGCGTGGGCATAGTCCACCTGCTCCCAGTGTTGGGTCATGAACTCTTGGAAGGCAGGGGTCCATGGCCGACTGGAGCGGGCAGAAGAATCCGTTTCGTCCGCGGACGAAGAATCTGTGGCGGGCTGGGTGTCGTTCACAGACTCATAGTGTCACGAACCGCTTGTGCGGCGACGTTGCCGCCGCCGTGGGCGGCGCTTCTGGCTGGAGTTTCCGGAGCCGTCGCCTGAACTCGCCGTGCTTCCTTCCGTGCGGGACGCACGTGATTTCCCAGAGCGGCCGCCGGTGTGTGTACGCCCGCCCTCGTTGGTGCGGCGTCGGGAACCACGGCCGTTACCGCGACTGCTTCCTTGGCGACCTCGCTGCCTTTGCCCTGTTGCGCCTGTTTCACCCAGATCTTCGAGTTTTTCGGACCTTAGGCCGCTGCGAGTGCGCTGGTCACGGGGTAGTTCTCCGGTTGCTTCGCGGGGTATGGCGAGGTTCTCGTACAGATGGTCAGAATTCGAATACGTCTCTTCAGGCTCGGGGTATCCCAGGTCCAAGGCCTTGTTGATAAGCCCCCAGCGGGGGAGTTCGTCCCAGTCCACAAATGTGACTGCGGTTCCTTTCTTACCAGCACGTCCGGTGCGCCCGATGCGGTGAAGGTATGTTTTTTCGTCCTCCGGGCACTGGTAATTGATGACGTGGGTCACATCGTCCACATCGATCCCACGCGCTGCAACATCCGTTGCCACCAGCACATCTATTTTTCCTGACCGAAATGCGCGCAGCGCCTGTTCGCGCGCGCCTTGGCCGAGGTCACCATGGAGAGCACCGGAGGCGAAACCTCGGCGGCCCAGCTCGTCAGCGACTTTGGCCGCAGTACGTTTGGTACGGGCAAACACCACCGTGAGGCCACGGCCCTCTGCTTGAAGGATGCGGGCAAGCACCTCCACTTTGTCGAGAGCGTGGGCGCGAAACGCGAACTGGGCGATTGCTTTTACGGTGGCACCGTCGTCAGCGGGGTCTTCGGCACGAATGTGAGTGGGCTGCACCATATAGCGTCGCGCCAGTTGCACCACTTCTCCTGGCATCGTGGCAGAAAACAGCATGGTGTGGCGCGAGGCAGGAGTAGCCGCCAATAGTTTCTCGACGTCCGGAAGGAATCCAAGATCAAGCATTTCGTCGGCCTCGTCAAGCACCGCGCTACGTACAAACCGCAGGTCCAGGTGTCCTTGATTCATGAGGTCTATGAGGCGCCCCGGAGTGCCCACCACCACGTCGGCGCCCTTGGTGAGCGCTTCTATCTGAGGCTCGTAAGCACGCCCTCCATAAATTTGGACGATTCGCAACGAGCGCTTTGAGGAGGCTACGGCGAGGTCCTCTGCTACCTGGACTGCGAGTTCTCGTGTGGGAGCCACCACCAGGCTTTGCGGTTTGCCTTGGGCCTGACCCAGTTCTTCCCAGCCCTCTTCACCGGGGCCGGTGGTGTGTTCCAGCACGGGGATGCCAAAGCCCAATGTCTTACCAGTACCGGTTTTTGCTTGGCCAATAATGTCGTGCTTGGCTAACGCCACTGGCAACGTCAGTGCTTGAATCGCGAAGGGGTGAGTGATGTTGGCTTCAGCGAGCGCCTCGACTATTTCGGGGCGTACGCCGCAGTCGGCGAATGATTTTTCTGGCTGCTCAGCGGCAGGGGTATCGGAAGTCACGGTGTTCCTCGTGATTGTGCGGACGGGCCGCGGCGAATGGCAGCCGATCGCGAATCATCTCCATCGCGGCCTACGCTTTCTTCAGCGGCGCCGCGGCACACATGACAACCGGTCAACCTCGGTCACGCACCAGTGTACCGGCATGGCATAGGTACCTGGGGTGAGCGTGGTTATCCCCCGAAACCCACCCGACGTTTGGACTCTTCGCCAATTTCTACGTAGGCCAGGGAGTGGCTCGGCACCAGCACGGTGCCGCCTTTGATGTCGTCTAACGTAAATATCGAGCCTGCCGCAGCAGCTTCTACGAGTTTTGCTACGTCAGCGGCGCTCGCGTTGGTTTCGACGCTCAGTTCCCGCGAGACGTTTTGTATTCCGATTCGTACTTCCACGGCTTCCTCCTGGGCGTAGGTGTCTCTTTTGGGAACTATCGTATGTCCATGGCTCGACGGCTCGGTGGCGTGTTCTCGTTAGGAGAAAAACTCTCTCTTCGTGGCAGGCGAACTCCACGACAAGGCCCACTTCCACCTTCCACCAAAAAATGGCTGTTCGCCGGAGCCGTGTCTGTGACGGCTCTCGGGGTGGGGTGGGGAGCTGGTTGGGTGACCGATTTTTTTGCGCGACTCGTGGAGCCTCCGATCGTGATTCCTTCAGGGCAGCCCACCACGAACGGACCGCTAAGTACGCCTTCTCCCACAGCAGTGGTGCCCGAGCTTTTCCCCGCTATTACTCGTGCTCTTGATGAGGCTGACTCCAGTGCCGGGCTTACCTCGCTTGAGGTGCCTGTGGCGGGTTCGGGGACCTTGGTGGTGATTCCTGGTCAGTCTGAGGTCACTCCGGGCGTTGATACTCGGTTTGTGCGTATGGAAATTGAAGCAGGGTTGCCTTTTGCGGAAGAGGTATTTGCAGATTTTATTCTTGCCACCCTTACTGACGCGCGAGGATGGGGAATTGATGACTCTCACACCTATGCTCGTACGGACGGTATTGCCGACATCCGGGTGGTAATAGCATCCCCAGAGACGATTGCCACGTTGTGTGCGCGTCCCCACGAAGCCCGCTCCGCCCGCGCGCCGGAGGTGGAACCCTCCTCTGGAGTGGACGCAAGCCCCAATGTCTCCGCGTCCGCCACTCCCACTGTCGAACCCTCGT
>WTKG01000151.1 GCA_011524475.1 Demequinaceae bacterium | reverse complement strand
GGGTAGGCGTCATATTTCAATGGAACCGGCGACTCTGGCTCCCCCACTCGGCTCGCTAGGTGACGTTTTCCTTGAAAAACTTGTGTCATCGCCGATAGCCGCCCTTGCGCGACAGTAGTTCCCACAATCACATCAGGATGAAGCGTGGGGCCGGTAGACGGCCGACACTGGGCAATAGCGCGAAAAGTCTCTCCCTCAGGTTTCCACAGCGCTAGGTCAGCAAACGACAGGTCTGCGATGATTTGCCATTCAGAGGTAAGTCGTTCGATCCAGGCATCGTCGCTGTCATCACGTACGTTGTGGGCAACAGCCTCACCCGGAGACGAACTCATAAGAACAGCCTAAAGGCACTCCCATCTGCGAGTATCCTGGAACGGGCGAACAAGGGAAGACTATGCATTTTCAAGTGGAACAAAGCCTCGACGCCCCTGTGAGCGTCGTTATCGCATTATTTGGTGACTCGGAATTTGCGTCAGCCCGGGCAGCCGCATCGGGTGCACTTGAGACGGACACCGTGATTCATGGAAATCCTCCCCTGGAAGAATTCACCGTGTCCATCCGGCGCACAATGCCCACCACCGGCATTCGTGATGACCTGGCCAAACTAGTCGGTGACACTCTGGCGGTTAATTACACGGAGGTGTGGGAGCCACACGACAGCGACAGTGAGCATCGCACCGGAACGTTCGCTGTTGACATTGTGGGAGTTCCGGCGCGTGCTCATGGATCTCTAGAAATCGCACCGGAAAACGAAGGTAGCCGCATCTCTATTGAGGCAATCGTGACCGCAAATGTTCCGTTAGTACAAACCTTGGTGGAAGAAGCCATTACTCGTTCCCTCACTACCGCTATCGAACAAGAGTTAGAAACCGCCAGCATGTGGTTGTCCGATTCGTGACATCCGCACTCCGCCCCTATATGTGGGTAGCGCTCGGTGGGGCAACGGGGGCAACTGCTCGATGGTCACTGACCGCAAGCGTGCCAACTGAGAGATATCTCTGGTGGATCCTGGTAGTGAATGTCACAGGTTCCTTACTTCTTGGAATTGTGGCGGGACGTTACGCTCACGGAACTCGACCTCCGTGGTACCCAGCAGTCGGCCCAGGATTCTTGGGAGGTTTCACCACATATAGCGCAACAGCAGTCGCGTTCATGGAACCCCACGCATCAGGGATAGTAGGAGTGGGTGCCCTCATACTGACGCTGGTAATCGCCACTGGTGCAGCGTGGGGCGGTTGGGCATGGGCCCGGACCCGCTTTCGTGATGAAGAGGCTTCGCCATGATCGCCATCATGATTGGGGTCGCGATTGGTGGCGGGGTGGGCAGTGCCCTGCGTTATGCGTTGTCACGGCAGTCGCAACCAGGCTCTCTTCCTGCCGGCACGTTGTATGCAAATATGGCAGGAAGCCTCATACTCGGCGTGGTCCTCGCACTCACACAGGAAAACCTCGCCTCGCCATGGGTATGGAGCGTGATCGGGGCAGGTTTCGCCGGTGGCCTCAGCACCTTCTCCACTCTTGCGCTCGAACTTGCTGACCTCTACCGCACAGGAAAAAGAAGCATCGCATACGGCTACGGGCTCGTCACCTTAGTCGGTGGATTAGCGAGCGCCGCCGTGGGATATTTTCTGACATCGGCCCTCACCTCACAGTTCTAGGCTTCGACGTTCACTCCCCGCCAAAAGGCAACATAACCTGTGATGTTCTCTGCGCGTGGCTTGGGGTTGTCATAGTGCCACGCTGCGTCTTTGTTGACGTCGTCACCCACTACGACGTCGTAATAGTTGCACTCGCCTTTCCAGTGACACGTACTGGTGAGGTCGCTTTCACGTAGATAGTCCGTGTGCACAGACTCCGGCGGGAAATAATGGTTTCCCTCCACCACAACGGTGTTCTCAGATTCAGCAATAACCTGCCCATTCCATACCGCTTTCATCAGCATCTCCTTTTTTACGTGGGTATGAGCAATACATGTAGAGCAACAGAGAATGCCTCTTGCGCATTCCCGAATCTGATAGCTACATCACACGCACACTGGCCACGGAAGCGGGGGTAACAAAGAAAAATTGAGGGCCCTGACCAGGTGAGTCAGGGCCCTCGTAAGTAGCGGGGACAGGATTTGAACCTGCGACCTCCGGGTTATGAGCCCGACGAGCTACCGAACTGCTCCACCCCGCGTCGGCTTGGCTAGTGTACGCGCCCGTGCACGTTCCGCAAAATTGCGGAACGTGCAACGCTCACTATTCGGATCCTAGGGAGCAGAGGAAGGCGACGGCTCCGTCGAAGGCACCGACTCCTCTGCAACGACCCCAGCCTGTGCGCTCTCGGTCGCGTTCTCTAAAGCAGCCTCTGCGGCAAGAGCCGCGGTTAAGGCCAACTCCAGGCGATCTTGCGCTTCGCCATATGCCGCGAAGTCTCCCTCAGCAAGAGCGCTCTGCCCTTCTTCGAGCGCTCTACGCGCTTCCGCAAGTGCCTCCTGAAGCGCCAGCCTGGCAGCAGCGACCCCATCCTCACCTGACGGATCAGTGCCTGAGCCTTCGCCTTGCGTGGGCTCCGGATCACCGAAAGAGGTAGAACCAAATACTTGGTCAAGCGCCTCGTCCAAGGTGTCCGCAAAGCCAACGGTGTCACCAAAAGCGACAAAGACTTTTTGCAACAACGGGAACTGGGTGCCCTGAGAAGCCTGCACATAGACGGGCTGGACGTACAACAAGCCATCACCCACGGGCAGGGTGAGCAGGTTGCCGTTTTGGACATCCGTTTCACCTTGACGCAACAGGTTCAATACGTTCTGCGCTTCTGGGTCTGCGTTAAAGGCGTTTTGGACTTGACCGGGGCCAGGCACCGTCGAATCGCGAGGAAGAACCAGCACTCGCAGTTGTCCATAGTCTTCGTCCGGAACGCCAGCAACGTTCCCTGGTTCAGAATTTACTGCCACGAAGCCGGTCAGCACGTTACGGTCTGAATTACCGCCAGGAATGAACGTAGAGGTCAGCGAAAACACTGGCGTGTCCTCTCCCGGCATTTGCAACGTCAGGTAGTAAGGCGGTTGTTCCTGGCTTCCGCCCGCAGTGGGGTCGTTGGGAGTGCGCCAGAAGTCTTGGCCTGAGTAGAAAGACGGAGCATCCGTTACGTGGTACCGCGCCAATAAAGAACGTTGAGCAAGGAATAACGTCTCGGGATAACGCAGGTGACTCATAAGTTCGCTGGAGATCTCAGACACGGGCGTGAAAGACTCGGGGTACACGTTGGCCCATGTGCGCAGGATGGGATCTTCTTCATCCCACGCGTAGAGCGTGACGCTGCCGTCATATGCGTCCACAGTGGCCTTGACCGAGTTACGCATATAACTCATGGCATACACGTCAAAGTCATTAACCCCGTAGTAGAGCCTGGCCGAATACGGGAACGTTTCTGTAGACGTGTACCCATCCACAACCCACAACACTCGGCCGTCTACCACTGCTGGATAAGGGGTGGATTCGACAATTTCCAAGAAGGGAGCGACCTTCCGCACACGTTCGACGGGGTCACGGTAGTAAAGCACTTGAGAGGACGTGGTCACTCGATCCGAGAAGAGCATCTGCTCGGAACCAAACCGAATGCCAAAGAACAACTTGTCAAAGATGTTCCCAATGCGTGGGCCACCGTCCCCGGCATACGTAGTGTTCACCTGACCTGAAGGGGAGGTGTCGTCCGGGAAGTCAAGCTCCCAGGGTTCGCTCCCCTCGGGTGCCCCTACGATGGAATAGTCAGGAAGCGACGTACCAAAGTAGATGCGCGGCTCATAGTCACCGAGTTCTCCTACGGAAGGAATTCCTCCCTCGTAGAAGGTCGGTTGGCCGTCTTCGTTCGTTTGGTTACCGAACGCAGCCACCACTCCAAAGCCGTGAGTAAAGACAGTGTGGTCGTTGACCCAGTTGCGGTTCTCTGCTGAGAGTCCATCCAAATTCAACTCACGGACTGCAATCACGGTGTCCCGGGTTTCCCCGTCAATCGTGTAGCGATCCACGGACAAGGTGCCCGGGAAGTCGTAGTACTGCTTGTTTTGTTGCAACTGTTTAAAGGCCGGGGACACAATGCTGGGGTCAAGCAGACGAATAGATGCCGTTGTTTGTGCATCAGCCCGCAACGCACCGGGCAAGACTTGAGTTTCGGCGTCATACGAGGTGTATTCCACGTCCTCGAGTCCATAGGCGAAAAGCGTCTCTTGGATGTTGTATTCGATGAACGGGGCTTCAAGTTCTTGCTCATTAGGCGCCACCTGAAAACGTTGCACCACCCAGGGATAGATACCTCCGACCGCGACATAGGACAGCACCATCAGGACTACCCCAGCGATGGGGATTCGCCAGTCAGAACGGAAAAGCATGGCGATAAAGGTCAACGCGACAATGAGCGCTACTCCCGCCAGAATGCCCAAGGCCGGAAGAGTGGCGTTGATGTCCGTGTACCGGGCGCCGTCAAAGGTATCTCCAGTGCGGAACACGAGTTCGTAACGGGCCAGCCATGCGCGCACCGCTATGACGATCATCACCATTGCCCCCATGGTTGCAAGCTGGATTCTCGCAACCCCGGTGGCGACAAAAGTGCGCCCCCCCGTGGTGATCCCGCCATACAAAAGATGTACAAACAACGCTAAGGCGCTGGCAATCAGCAACAACCACAATAGGAAGTTCAAGAAAACGGAATAGGCAGGCAAGCCGAAAACGAAGAACGATGCGTCAAAACCAAAGTGAGGATCAGGGCGTCCGAAAGGCTCTGCATGCCACCACGCAAGAATGGTTTGCCATTGGGACGAAAGGGCCGATGCAAAAGCAAGGCCCACCACCGCAGAAACGATCACCGTGCCGATACGCACAAACCCTTGAAGTTGTTCACGATATTGATCTACCGGTGTACGACGCTGTGCATTCACACGCGGGCGTGCCCGGCGCGCAATCGCCAAAGACCCCCATACCGCAGCAGCGGCCACCACTCCGGCTCCCACAAAGAGCCCTGCGCGGGTAATCCATTCGGTTCTCCACACATGCTCAAACTCCAGCTGACGGAACCACACCACCTCGGTCCAAATCTGTGCGAAAAGCACCACGCCGGCAACCAAGATTGCCGCCGCCCATGCCGCTACCGCTAGTGGTGTCGGGCGACCACGAAGGGGAATCCGGGGCCGGTTCGGTCGGGGGATACTTTCGGTCACGTCACATTCCTCACTGGGGTTGGACTTTTAGCCTAACTAGTTGCAGGACGGGAGTGCGCCAGTTGCGCCTTCGCCAATAGCGATAAGTGCCGCGTAGGCCTCTTCCAATGTCTCCACCGCTACAACTGACAAGCCGTCAGGAATGTTGCCTACAACCTCCGGACAATTGGCCACGGGGGCAAGGAACCACTGGGCTCCGTCGCGCACGGAACCGATCATTTTGAATTCGATGCCGCCAATAGGCCCTACCTCACCGTCAATGGTGATGGTGCCTGAACCTGCCACGTGGGCATCACCGCCCTCATCAATTTCGGTGAGGGTGTCGGCTATCGCAAGGGCGAACATCATGCCTGCAGAGGGGCCCCCTACCGAGTCGATAGCAACATCTACATCTACCGGCAAGTCAAAATCTGGGTCTACCCAAATACCCATAATTGCTTCATCAGCAGGGCCTGCGATGGTGCGGATCTGGCGTTCGATTGTGTCGCCAGCACGGTTGACCTCTAGACGCACCTGATCTCCAGGAGTGCGATCAGCGAGTGCTGCGGACAGGTCGCTAAACGAAATGACCGGAGTGCCATCAATTCCGGTAATTATGTCGCCCACTTCCAACACGCCATTAGCTTCGGATTCTTCGAAAAAATCCACCACGGTGAGCGTCATAGGAACTTCATAATCAAGCAACTCTAGAGCGCTCACTGCAGCGACTTCTTGAGATGTCAGGAAGTCTTGAGCTGCAATGGTTTCTTCTTCTGGGGCAGTGCCAAATATTGCATCAGTAGGGGCAACTCCACGGTGAGGGTCTAACCACGCCTGGATGGCCTCCCCTAAGGTCCCGGCATCATCCGCGAGATCGAAAATCCCCACCGTGGTGATGCGCAATTCACCTTCCGAACCAAATTGAGGCGCGCCTTCTACGGTCAGCAGCGGGCCGGCATCTGCCCCCAAGACGTCATAGGTTGGCCCCGCCTGAAAGACCACCACCTGAGGGGGAAGCAACAAAGCAACGGCAAGCAACAAAGCACTTACCGTGGAGGAGGCAAGCATGACTGCAAGCTTGCGAGACACCACCGGACCGCCACGGTCACCTTCCGGCCCGTGGTAAGGATCAGGATTGCCATCTGCGAAGTTAGGCGCCTCGTCTCCCGGAACCCACGCCTGACCAGGTTCGTAACTACTGGAACCCGAAGAGGGAGAAGTCATGACCCCATCATCGCTGATTGCGAAAGTGGCTGTGACCACGCGGGCCGGCAGGCTACGGTGGAGTAAGACGTTCTGAGCACGAATAGCGGAAGGAGGCGCGGTGACCGAAGACGCAGAATGGATGCGATTACTCCGTGAATTGTTTGGTGACCGAGCCGACGAAGCAGTCTTGGAGATGCGACGCATGGGAATCGACCCCGAAGCGCTTGGAGCTGCCTCTGGGCTCAGCGCAACTCCCGCCATGATGGAGCATGTTCTTGCTCAACTACGCGCGGTATTGGAACAGTCACGAGGTCAGGACGTGAACTGGACACTCGCGCACGATGTGGCTCGAGGCGTAGCCGCCCACGGTGGCGACCCTTCCGTGAGCGCTGCCCAAGCAGAGTCACTACGAGGGTCCGTCAGCCGCGCAGAATTGTGGCTTGACGCCGCCACTGAGCTTCCTCCCTCCACTCTGACACCACACGTGTGGAGTAGAGCTGAATGGGTAGAAGCAACGCTTCCCACCTGGCGTCGCGTAGCCGGGCCCGTGGCAATCTCTGTGTCTTCGGCTCTCAGCGCACTTTTCACCGAAGCGGCTGATGCCACCGATGATGCGACGTTGATGTTGGAACAGATTGCGCCAACTGTCACCGGAATGCACGTGGGTCAAGCGGCCGGAGCGATGGCACGAGAAGCGTTTGGGGGAACAGACCTGGGACTCCTGCTCGTGCCAGAGCCACGCGCAGTAATGATCCCAGACGCCATCACCCATTTTGCAGAAAACCTGGATATTCCCGTGTCGGAAGTACAAGACTTCCTCGCCTTGCGGGAATGTGCTCACGTGCGGCTGTTCCAACGCGCTCCCGGGCTTGCTGGCCAACTCGTCACTGCCATCGAAAAATATGCTTCTGCGGTAGAAATCGATCCGGACGCCC
>WTKG01000202.1 GCA_011524475.1 Demequinaceae bacterium | reverse complement strand
TGGTGGGTGGCATTGAGGGCCAAACCACTCTGGGTGGATTGGATGTGACGGTGCGGCGTAACGCCTTTGGGAGGCAAAAAGATTCCGCGGAAACCACGATTGTCTGGACACCAGATAACCGCGAGGAGAACGCCACCTTTATTCGCGCACCGTGGGTAGAACGTGTCGGTCCGGGTGTCGAGGTGCTTGCGCGCGTGCCCGCTTATGAGGATCAGGTGGTTGCGGTGCGGGCAGGCAATGTGATGGCGGCTGCTTTTCACCCGGAATTAGTGGAAAGCGACACCCTGCATGTGATGCTGCGCGACTCCGCATGAGGCGATTCCTTTGTAGCGCAGACATCTGTCCGTCATGATGGAGGCATGAAGTTCTATAGCGACTATTCCGGACGAGCGATGCGGCAAGTTCTTTTTGACGCGGCAACGCTGGCGCATGTGGGGTTGTGGGTGTGGATGGGGTACACGCTCTACCGGCTCATCGATGAACTGCGCGTCTACGGTGAGCGTATGGAGTCAGCCGGTGCTCAATTCCGCGAAACGATGGCGGGAATCGGAGAGGACCTCGGCGGTGTATGGCTCATTGGAGATGGGATACGCATTCCCTTCGATCAGGCAAGCAATGCGGGCTCTACTTTGGAAGAGGCCGGGATTTCGCAGCAGGAATTAGTGCATCAACTCGCTCTCTGGACAGGGATTGGCATCACGCTGGTGCCCATCTTCACCATTCTGGTGTTCTGGGCTATTCCCCGCGTGACATTTGCCGTGCGTGCAGGCAATGCCCGGCGGATGTTGGCGGATCCTCATGCGCAAGATTTGCTTGCGTTGAGAGCGCTTGCGCGCCAACGCCTTCCCCGGCTGGCGGCTATCCATGAAGACCCCGTGGGTTCGTGGCGTCGGGGAGACGCGGATGTGGTGCGTCAATTAGCTGCGCTGGAGTTGAAATCTTCCGGAGTGAGGCCTCCCGAACCTCCCACGGAGGCGCCAAGCCCCGCTCGCCCGGAAATCACCGCCTAGACTGACGTCATTACTTACCCCGAGGAGAATCGTGTCCGGTCATTCCAAATGGGCAACGACAAAACACAAGAAGGCTGCGCTTGACGCAAAACGCGGAAAGTTATTCGCCAAACTGATCAAGAACATCGAGGTGGCGGCTCGCGTGGGCGGCGGCGACCCGGCCGGCAACCCCACGTTGTTCGACGCCATCCAAAAAGCGAAAAAATCCTCTGTGCCGAACGACAACATCGACCGGGCAGTGAAACGCGGTTCCGGTGCGGAAAGTGGCGGTGTTGACTGGGAAACCATTGTCTATGAGGCGTATGGGCCAGGCGGTGTGGCCATGCTCATTGAGTGCCTCACGGATAATCGCAATCGCGCTGCGATGGAAGTACGCACAGTGCTGAGTCGCAACAATGGCACATTGGCTGACCCTGGTTCGGTGTCGTATCTCTTTGCCCGCAAAGGCCATGTCATCGTGTCCAAAGATTCTGGCGCGCACGAAGACGGCCTAGTGGAGGCGACTCTGGAGGCGGGCGCCGAAGACGTGCGAGACCACGAGGACGTTTTCGAAATTTTGTGTGAGGCGACAGACGTGGTTGCGGTGCGCACGGCGCTTCAAGAGGCAGAAATTGACTACGAACAGGCTGAAGCGACGTGGATTCCCTCGATGTATGTGGATCTCGATGAATCCGCCGCCAACTCTCTGGCTTCTCTTGTGGAAGCGCTTGAAGAATGTGACGACGTGCAGGATGTGTACGCGAATGTAGACATGCACCGTGATGTCGCAGCAGAGGCTTAAGTGAGGATTCTCGGGGTTGACCCGGGGCTTACTCGGTGTGGTCTCGGGGTTATTGACGTAGACCCGCGTGGCGCGGCCCGCCTGGTATTCGTGGACGTGGTCCGCACTCCTGCGAAAAATCCTCTAGGGCAACGCTTGGCATACATTCTGGAGCGTTTTGAGACGGTTCTCGCGCACCACGACCCCCAGGCACTCGCTTTGGAACGCGTGTTCGCTCAAGACAATGTCGCGTCAGTGATGGGGACGGCTCAAGTGTCGGGGGTCATTCTTGCGGCTGCTACACGGGCGAGTGTGAATGTCGAAAC
Source organism: Demequinaceae bacterium (assembly GCA_011524475.1). Lineage (GTDB taxonomy): Bacteria > Actinomycetota > Actinomycetes > Actinomycetales > Demequinaceae > WTKG01. Next base: position 5,424 of record WTKG01000202.1, on the reverse strand, counting down.
CTACACGCCATCAGAGGTGAAGGCGGCCGTGACCGGTTCCGGGCGCGCGAACAAAGCACAGGTGGGCGTCATGGTGGCGCGTGCGCTGGGCCTTACTCAAGCCCCAGAGCCAGCCGATGCCGCGGACGCTTTGGCGATAGCCCTTACCCACGCCCGTAGGACGCCAGTCCGCTCTCCTTCTCGGCCGGCAACCCAGGCGCAACGCCAGTGGCAGGAGGCGGAAAGCCGCGCCCGCGCGCAGAAGTGACGACACGCCGGGCACCGCGTTTCGCGAGGAGAGGCGTGGCGTAACGTACGGTATTCGTACATACGTTCGAACAAAGGGGCGCTGTGATTGCGCAGATTCACGGGGAAGTGCTCGTGGTGGGAACCACCAATGTGGTGGTGGGTGTCTCGGGCTTTGGGGTCAGTGTGGAAACCATCCCCCGAACTCTTTCTCAGGCTCGCCCCGGAGCGCCGCTGACCTTACACACTGTGTTAGTAGTGCGTGAGGATTCTTTGACGCTCTTTGGTTTTGAGACATCAGAGGAACGGGAAACTTTCTCTGTAGTGCAGTCCGTCTCTGGTGTTGGCCCACGCTTAGCGTTGGCGCTTCTTGCCATGCACTCACCGGCGGCATTGGCGGCTGCAGTGGAGAGTGAAGATCGCGCCGCTTTGCAGCAAGTTCCCGGAATTGGCGCCAAAGTTGCGAGTCGTTTGTTGCTGGAATTGGGAGGCAAGTTGGCTCCCACATCAACGGCACACAGTGACGGCCGTGGCGATGTGATTACGGGTCTAGTAGAGCTGGGGTGGCCACAAAAAGATGCAGAACGAGCAGTTGCCGCGGTGACGTCCTCACCCGTCACGGAACAAGACATTCCGGATACTTTGCGGCGGGCGCTTCAAGAACTGGCGGGTTCTCGTGCCTGAGGGAGATATGCCGGAAGACGCGGAGACGAGATTTGTGGACCCGGACGCAGATGCGATCGAACGGTCCAGCGAAGCTGCGCTGCGTCCGACACGGCTAGAAGAATTTGTGGGGCAACCAGCGGTACGCGAACAGTTGTCCATTGTTCTCGCAGCGGCGCGCGCGCGGGAAGCGCCTTCGGATCACATCCTTTTGTCTGGTCCGCCGGGGTTGGGGAAAACCACACTGGCGATGATCATTGCGCGCGACATGAATGCTCCCTTGCGGGTCACTTCTGGGCCAGCTATCCAACATTCCGGCGACCTTGCTTCGATTCTGTCGTCGCTGAACGAAAACGATGTCCTGTTCATTGATGAGATACATCGGTTAGCGCGCCCTGTGGAGGAGATGCTCTATTTGGCGATGGAGGACTTCCGTGTGGATGTCGTGGTGGGCAAGGGTGCGGGAGCTACGTCGATACCTCTGAGTCTTCCTCCCTTCACCGTGGTGGGCGCCACTACGCGCGCGGGTCTTTTGCCGGCCCCATTGCGGGATCGCTTTGGGTTTACCGGACACCTTGATTTTTATGACGCCCACGACCTGGTCACGATTGTTACCAGGTCAGCTGACTTGCTGTCCTGCCCTCTCGATCCACGTGCGGCAGAAGAAATTTCGACCCGGTCACGAGGAACGCCACGCGTTGCCAATCGGTTACTCAGACGCGTTCGAGACTGGGCTCAAGTACATGGGAACGGACGCGTCACGTATGACGCGGCTACTGCGGCTCTAGAGGTGTACGACGTCGATCATCGAGGTTTAGATCGGTTAGATCGAGCTGTTTTGCATGCGTTGATTACTCGTTTCAGTGGTGGGCCAGTAGGGCTTTCCACTCTGGCGATTTCTGTAGGCGAAGAACCGGAAACAGTGGAGACTGTGGCAGAGCCTTTTTTGGTGCGGGAAGGCCTCATGACCCGCACTCCCCGTGGCAGAGTCGCGACCGAAGAGGCGTATCTCCACCTGGGTCTTACTCGCGATGGCCACGCAGAAGACGCGTCAAGCGACGCACGCTCGCGCCTGTTCGACTGAGACCTTCTCTGGTTCTAGGATGACACAGACCGTTCGCGCCACCTAGGGAGAACTCGATAGCAATGGCTTCTCGTGCACGAGGTTTCCCTCGGGGTCTCATCGGACTCATCGTGGTGATGACATTGGCCGGGGGAGGATTACTCGCCGGTGTCACGCTTGGAGATCGAGACATTCGTCCCGGACTTGCGTTGGACCTCGCGGGAGGCACCCAAATCATCATGGAGGCGCAGCCCACGGAAGATGTGGAAATCACCGAAGAAGTTCTGGAACAGACGGTAGAAATCATCCGCCGTCGCGTGGATGCGTCTGGAGTAGCAGAAGCGGAAATCACCACCCAAGACGGAAAAAATATTTTGGTGGGCTTGCCGGGCACTCCTTCGGAAGAAACCCTGGAACTCGTGCGCCGTTCCGCACAGTTGCAGTTCCGCCCCGTGATCTATTCAGACCCCTCCGGAGTCGCCACTGCCATCGGGGAGCTCTTTGACTTTTCCGCAGGCGCAGCGGACGGCACTGCGTCTGACTACGCATTAATCACCCCCGAGGTAGAGACCCAATTTGCGGAGCTCAGTTGCGCCTCACCTGAGGCGTATCTTGGAGGAGATCCCGGAGACCCTGATCTACCTTTTGTGTCGTGTGGGGAATTGACGGGCGAAAAATTTATTCTTGGCCCCGTGGTTTTGGCGGGCACGGATGTTGCGGACGCCACTCCTGGCCCCCTGTTTAGCCATACCGGGACCATTGTGCCGGGCCAGTTTCAGGTAGCGCTGGACTTCACATCAGAGGGCAGCGGCAAATTTGATGACGTTGCGGATTTGCTATTTGATTTGCCAGGTAATCGCAATCGTTTTGCGATGACTCTGGATGGTGTGGTGATTTCGGCCCCGACCGTGAATGCCCGGAGTTTTGGCGGTTCTGCTGTCATTAGCGGCAACTTCACCACTCCTGAATCCGCCGAGACTTTGGCAAACCAACTTAAGTTTGGCGCACTACCGGTCACGTTGGAGGTGCAGAGCGATATTCGAGTAGGCGCCACTTTGGGTGCGGCTGAACTCACGAGAGGTCTGCTTGCTGGAGCGATCGGCTTGGCTTTGGTAGTCGTCTATTCCCTCATCCAATACCGTGCGCTTGGTGCCGTCACCGTGGCGTCGCTGCTCATTGCAGCCGGGCTCACCTACGCCACGATTGTGTTGCTTCACTGGGGGATTGGGTATCGGCTTTCCCTTGCCGGAGTCGCAGGTTTGATTGTGGCAATTGGTATTACTGCGGATTCATTTATCGTCTATTTCGAACGCGTGCGAGATGAATTGCGCGATGGCCGTTCTCTGGTGGCCTCTGTCGAACATGCCTGGGTTCGGGCCAGGCGCACCATTTTGGCTTCAGACGCCGTCAGCTTGTTGGCCGCGGGAGTCTTGTACTCCACAGCTGTGGGTAACGTACGAGGTTTTGCTTTCACGCTGGGGCTTACCACGATCATCGATGTGATTGTGGTGTTCCTCTTTACTCATCCGATGCTCTCTTTATTGGCCCGTACTCGTTTCTTCGGAGATGGACACCCTGCCTCCGGACTTGATCCGCGTCAGCTGGGGCGAGAAGCCATCTATAAGGGGCGCGGACGAGTGCGCACCACTGGCATGACTCTTGCGGAAAAACGTGCCGCCACAGGAGGAGATTCCTCGTGAAAATGAATTTAGCAACGTGGGGTAACTCTCTGCATTCAGGCGAAAAAACGTATCCAATCGTGGCGCAACGAGGCCGATGGTTCGCGTTCTCGGGGCTCTTGATGGCAGTGTCGATCTCTCTTTTGCTGGTGATTGGCCTTAACCCCGGGATTGATTTCCGCGGAGGCTCCGAATTCATCATTTCAGGAGTCGAGAACCAAGACACAAGCATTGCCCTTGATGAGGTGGCTGCTGTCGCTCCAGAACAGGCAGCGCGGGTGACCACGCTGGGGTCGACTGACATTCGCGTGCAACTGGGCACTGTAACGATTCAAGAAGGCCAGGTGTTACGAGATAACTTGGCGACTGCCTACGGAGTGGGTGCAGACGCCGTAAGTTCTTCTCAGATTGGACCCACGTGGGGTGCTGACGTGTCTCGCAATGCCTTGCAGGGACTCGCAATTTTCTTGCTGCTCGTTTCTGGTGTGATGGCCGTCTACTTCCGGGCATGGAGAATGGCAGTAGCCGCTCTTGTCGCGCTTGCCCACGACTTGCTGTTCACCATCGGGATTTACGCCGCTGTGGGCTTTGAAGTCACCCCGGCGTCCGTCATCGGCTTCCTCACTATTCTTGGGTATTCGCTGTACGACACCGTGGTGGTGTTCGACAAGGTTCGGGAGAACACCTCGGGATTGCTCCAACAGCGCCGCTTTACGTATGCAGAGCTAGCGAATCTAGCTATTAATCAGACGCTTGTGCGATCTATCAACACCTCCGTTGTGGCGCTCTTGCCCGTGAGCGCGATCTTGTTCATTGGAGCATTGCTGTTCGGGGCAGGGACATTGAAAGACATCGCCTTGGCTCTGTTTGTGGGTATGGCGGTAGGGACGTATTCGTCAATTTTTGTGGCGACTCCCTTGGAAGTCGCGCTCCGCAGACGCGAAAAACGTATCGTGGAGCACACGGAAGCAGTGATGGAAGCTCGCGCCAGTGGTGAAGCCGACGTGGTGGTGGCGGAAGACGGCAGTGTCAAAGTGGGTGCACTCACTGCGGGGCGGCATCAAGGAGTGAAGGCCCAACCGCGCCGCAAGCGACGCACGTAAACTGAGGCGTGTGAATTGTAAGGAGGCACGATGACAGACACCGACGTCTCCTCCCCGCCTTCGCCCGACCGAGAGGAAAACCCTGGAGGGATAGGCCTTCGAGAACTCCTTGGAGTCTTCCAGGATCGCAACAACCAGGCGCCTACTGACATGATTGAGCGCGCTTTTGCTGTAGCGGATAAAGCGCATAGAGGGCAATTCCGAAAATCGGGAGATCCGTACATCACTCACCCGCTGGCGGTGGCCACGATCATTGCTGAGATGGGCCTTCCTGACAGCGTGGTGGCGGCAGGCCTCCTTCACGATGTGGTCGAAGACACAGAAAATTCACTGGAAGACATCGCACGGGATTTCGGCGACGAAGTGGCAATGATCGTGGATGGTGTCACCAAACTCGACAAGGTGACCTTTGGCGAGGCCGCACAAGCAGAGACTGTTCGCAAGATGGTTGTGGCGATGGCCAAAGATATTCGGGTTCTCTTACTCAAGCTTGCGGATCGTTTGCACAACGCGAGAACCTGGGAATTCGTGGCTGCGGACACGGCGAAACATAAGGCTCAAGAAACGCTCGAGATTTATGCGCCGCTTGCTCATCGCATGGGGTTAAACACGCTGAAATGGGAATTAGAAGACCTGTCTTTTCGCACGCTCTATCCACGTATCTACGAGCAAATTGTGGCTGTAGTGGCGG
>WTKG01000006.1 GCA_011524475.1 Demequinaceae bacterium | reverse complement strand
CATAAATAAGATCCACCGACACGTGCACACCCGCATCTTTCGCTGCGATCACTGCGGCAGGCACGGATTCTGGAGTATGAGTGCGATCGAGCATCCGCAGCACGTGCGGCACCGCACTTTGCATGCCCAGGCTCACACGTGTAAATCCAGCTTCCGCAAGCCGTTCGAGCTCTGTAGGAGTCACACTGTCAGGATTGGCTTCTGTCGTGATTTCGACATCATCTGCGAATTCCCATTCCTGGGAGAGAACCCCCAGCATCCCGCTGAGTGCGGATGAGTCGAGCATCGTGGGAGTCCCACCCCCAAAGAACACCGTGGAAATCGGGCGCTGGTCGTCTACCAAGTGACGACGGGCGCGGCGTATTTCTTGATGAGCGGCATCCACATACGCTCCTGGGGACGCGTCTGTTTCTCCCGGTGCGTACGTGTTGAAGTCACAATAACCGCACCGCACTGCACAAAAAGGCACATGAATGTAGACGCCAAAGGGGCGTTCGCCAGTCTCAGGCACCGACGTCACGGACGTTTCTTCTCACCTTTGTCTGCGTTCGCGTCAGCGGTATTGAGGGCAGCGATAAATGCCTCTTGGGGAACTTCCACCGACCCAATGTTTTTCATTCGCTTCTTGCCTTCTTTTTGACGTTCCAACAGTTTGCGTTTACGGGAAATATCGCCGCCGTAACACTTGGCCAGCACGTCTTTGCGGATCGCTCGAATGGTTTCACGGGCAATGATGCGCGATCCCACTGCCGCTTGAATAGGAACCTCAAACTGTTGACGAGGAATAAGCTCCTTCAATTTCTCCGTCATGCGCACGCCATAGGCATACGCGGCGTCTTTGTGCACGACGGCACTGAATGCGTCGACGGGATCTCCTTGCAGCAGGATGTCAACTTTCACCAAGTCGGCAACCTGAGAGCCTTCAAGTTCGTAATCCAAACTGGCGTATCCCCTGGTACGCGACTTCAGCTGATCGAAAAAGTCGAAAACGATTTCTGCGAGCGGCAACACATAGCGCATCTCCACCCGTTCTTCACTGAGGTAATCCATGTTCTGCATGGTTCCCCGCTTGCTTTGGCAAAGTTCCATGATGGACCCGATGTATTCGCTTGGGGCGATGATTGTTGCGCGCGCGACTGGTTCGTGCACCTTGTCTACTTTGCCGGTAGGGAACTCGCTCGGATTCGTCACTACCGCCTGGGAACCGTCATCCATAGTGACGTCGTATACAACGTTGGGTGCAGTGGAGATGAGGTCAAGACCGAATTCACGTTCCAAGCGATCGCGGGTGATCTCCAAGTGCAGCAAACCCAAGAAACCACAGCGGAAACCAAAACCTAACGCAGCAGACGTCTCAGGTTCATACACCAAAGCGGCATCGTTCAACTTGAGGCGATCCAGCGCATCCCGCAGGTCCGGATAGTCAGAACCATCAATCGGGTACAAGCCAGAGAACACCATCGGTTTGGGGTCACGGTATCCCCCTAATGGAATTTCTGCCGGATTTTTCGCCTTTGTGACCGTGTCTCCCACGCGAGACATCCGGACATCTTTCACGCCGGTGATGAGGTACCCCACCTCGCCCACCCCAAGGCCCTTGCTCGGAGTCGGTTCAGGGCTAATCACACCAATTTCAAGCAATTCGTGGGTGGCCGTGGTAGACATCATCGCGATTTTCTCTCGAGGGCTCACCTGGCCATCCACCACCCGCACGTACGTCACAACACCTCGATAGGTGTCGTAGACGGAGTCAAAAATCATGGCCCGAGTGGGTGCATCGGGATCTCCCACCGGCGCCGGGACGTCGTGAATAATACGGTCGAGAAGCGCTTCCACCCCTTCTCCCGTCTTACCCGACACCTTCATGACATCATCAGGGTCACACCCGATGAGTTGAGCCAGTTCGGCTCCGTAACGCTGGGGGTCAGCTGCTGGAAGGTCAATCTTGTTCAGCACCGGAATTATTTCTAACTCGTTTTCCATTGCTAGATACAGATTCGCAAGAGTTTGTGCCTCGATACCTTGGGCAGCATCTACGAGTAACACCGCGCCTTCACACGCTGCAAGGGAACGGGACACTTCATAGGTGAAATCGACGTGGCCCGGAGTATCAATCATGTTGAGAGCGAAGTCACCACCGTCAACGCTCCATGGCATGCGCACAGCCTGGGACTTAATAGTGATGCCACGCTCACGTTCAATGTCCATACGATCGAGATATTGGGCCCGCATTTCTCGTTGTTCCACCACGCCGGTAAGTTGAAGCATGCGATCCGCTAGCGTCGACTTCCCGTGGTCAATATGCGCAATGATGCAGAAATTGCGGATGCGCTCCGGGGCTGTCGAAGCCGGTTCAAGGCTGGCTGGCGTAGGCACGTGAGAAGGATTCCTTTGCTGGCGGGACTGCCCTATCGTGCCACGGGTGATCTATGTGACGAAAATCTGAAACTAGAAAAAATACGCTTCACGTAGTTAACTGATCTGCCGATAAAGAACCCAGAGCTACAGACTTGATACTCCGCGAGAGGAAAACTCACCGATGACATCGGAAGAAGGCACGTTTGCCGCGTCTTTCGAAGACTCCCCGATGGGAACTGCTCTCTTACGGATGGATGGCACCTATTCAGATGTAAATCCGGCGTTGCTCGCGATGTTCGGTCTTGGAGCAGATGCCATCATTAATCGGCACTACACAGATTTCCTGCATCCGGATGATCTCGATCACGCCCACGCCCAGTTTCAAGATTTGGTGCAGCACAAAATCTCGGCATTCCAGTTCGACACCCGGTTCCGTAACTCTCACAAGCAAACCGTGTGGACTCGAGTGAGCATCACACACGGCCAGGACTCTTCCGGGGAACCTCGATGCGTTGCACAGCTGGAAGACATCACTGAAATTCACCAGGCAAACACCCTGCTGCGGGAACGCACACAATACGACCAACTCACCGGCCTGCCCAACCGCACGCATGCGCTCGCAGTTCTCAAAACTGCCTTACTGAGTGCCGTGCCGGAAAACGAAAACGTGGTGGTGCTATCCCTTGGTATCGACAACTTCACCATCGTGAACACGTCTTTGGGGCACACTGCCGGAGATGCGCTCATCATCAGTTTGAGCCAACGCATTTCTCATGAACTTCACGAAGGCGATACCGTCGCGCGTTTCCGAGGCTCCTCCTTCATGTTGCAGTTTGCCTCAGGCACAACTCTCGAATCTGCATACGAGCGGGCTGTGACCATTGTGGCTGAACTACAAGAACCCATCACTCTGGCTGGGCATGTGATTGTTCCCCGGGCAGCGGGCGGAATTGCCGTGTCCACTCCTGACCACACCGCACAAACTCTGGTCCAAGACGCCGAAGCCGCCATGCTTGCTTCTCACGGGTCTGGCAAAGAATCTGTGACGCTGTTTACTGCAGAGCACCGACGCGCTGTGGTAGACCAACTTTCCACAGAAAGCGAGCTACGCCGAGCCCTTGACCAGTCCGAACTCACCGTTCATTTTCAACCTATCGTCGATATCCGCACCGGAACCGTGGCTGCGTATGAAGCCCTCGCCAGATGGAATCATCCTGTGCGCGGGATGGTATACCCCGACGAGTTCATCCCCGTTGCAGAGGACTCAGGATTGATTGTCCCCCTCGGAGAGTTTGTGTTAGCTCGCGCATGTGAACTTCTGTCACGCAACCCTCAATTCACCGGACGCGTGTTTATCAACGTATCCACCAAACAAATTGGGCGCGCACGCATGGCGGACGTTCTGACAGCAGCCCTGAGCGACTGGAACATAGACGCCGGACGCGTTGCTCTCGAACTCACAGAATCTGGCGTCTTGCAGTCAAGCCCGGAAGAACTTGCGGACTTGGAAGCAATCACGCGGATGGGAATCGAATTGGTGGTAGATGACTTCGGAACCGGCTACTCCTCTCTCACCACTATCCTGCAAAACCCCATTGCGGGAGTGAAGTTGCCACGTGAATTTTCGTCCAGGCTTGGCGATAAAGAAACCGGAGACCGGATCTCAAGCGCAATGGCAGGGTTTGTGAGTGCCGCTGGCATGTACGGTGTGGTGGAAGGTATTGAAACAGAAGCACAGTGGGACCTTGCCGCTCAGCACGGTTGGCATTTTGCGCAGGGATTCTTGTGCGGACGTCCAGCACCCATGGACGAACTCACCTTCCGTTCAGAGCGAATTCCTCCCCTCTAGATTCCGCGAAGAAAGATTTCTACATGTCTCAGTTAGAAGATTTCATTCGAGCCTTCGCCCGCTCCTACACGCGTGCACGCAAAAAATCGACATCTCCGCAACGCTCCTCTGGAAAAAGAACTTCCCGTCAGAAAACTCGCCCTGCCTCCTCGCCCCAGCGGTCATCGAATAATTCCTCCACTCCACCTCTGAGTAATTCTTATCCAGGTGATTACGAAGGCGCGTTTAGCCACGTCTACCGCCCTCGACTGGACGGCGACCCAGACCCTGGAGAGATCGTGTGGACGTGGGTTCCGTACGAAGAAGACTTCTCACAAGGCAAAGACCGGCCGGTATTGCTCGTGGGGCATGACGGCCCGTGGCTACTCGGTCTCATGTTGACGAGCAAAGACCATGACCGGGACGCCGCTGATGAGGCACGCTGGGGCCGATACTGGTACGACATCGGCACCGGAGACTGGGACCACAAGGGACGCCCAAGTGAAGTACGCGTCGACAGGGTGCTTCGCATCAATCCTGACGGGGTGCGCAGAGAAGGGGCGATATTGGATAAGACCCGATTCACCCGAGTCCTCCGGGAAGTGAGAGCCGTCAAGGGCTGGTAGTCTTGACCACCGCGCAGGCTATGCGCGTGACAGAAAATTTTTACTTATCAAGGATTCTTGTGGCAAACATCAAGTCAAAAATCAAGCGAATCGGCACGAACGAAAAAGCTCGTGTGCGTAACGTGGCCGTAAAGTCAGGCCTCAAGACGCACGTGCGTCGGGTGCGTGAGGCAATCGCAGCTGGCGATAAAAAGGCTGCCGATGCCGCGCTTGTGGCGGCCTCCACCGCTCTTGACAAGGCCGTCAGTAAAGGCGTGATCCACAAGAACCAAGCCGCGAACCGTAAGAGTTCGCTCGCTCAGCAGGTATCCCGCCTCTAAACGCGAAGCAACCTCAGTTACCTCTGCATCATCTGCCGCGCATCCATCTGATGCGATGCCGTAATCCTCACGTGGATGTTGCCATGCGGGCAACCGTCACCACCGCACGTTCGAGTGAATAAGCGGGATTACGAGCAGCACCCTTCACTTCTGCATCAGCACGCGCAATCTGGGTAATGGCCTCCGCGAGCCGACCTGCATCCCATAAACGAAGTTCTCCGCGGGCTTTCTCCACCATCCAGGGTGCAAGCCCATACTCGCGTACCGGGTCTATTCCTCGTGAACGTGCCGCCCCCACTTTCGTCAGAGTGCGAACTTTGCTAGCTAAAGCTGCCACGAGAGGAACAGGATCTGTTCCTGCCGCAAGGGCATGGCGCGTGAGAGCCAATGCCGTAGTCGCGTCTCCTGCGATAGCTGCATCTGCAACCGCAAAACCTGTCGCATTGACCCCGGTACCGTGGTATCGCTCCACGTCCTTCACTGTGATACGCGCACCTACGTCGTGCCGTAGTTGTGACACCGCAGCCGCCAACTCTGCAACGTTCAAGCCCACCGAGTCCAACAGGACCTTCACCGCATCGCCTTCGGGCTTCATGCCACTGCGAGAAAACTCAGCTGCCACAAACTCCATAAATTGCGCAGGCTTGGTGACTGCATCCGCCCGAAACTCGGCCGCTCCGGCAGCCCGAAGAGCTTCAAGTACACGCTTACCTCGCACCACTCCAGAATGCACAAACACCACCACTGCACCTGGTTCAGGAGCAGACGCATACTCCATCACTTGATCGGCAAATTGCTCACTCAAACTTTCCAGCGCCTCTACTATCACCAGGCCAGCATCATCAAACAAAGACGGCCCTGTGGCGCTTCGGAGGGCACCACGTTCAGCAGTTGCGGCATCGATACGCACAGGAGTGCGGGTGCTGTGTTCTGTCGTGACAGCATCGACCACCAGAGCCACCGCGCGAGTGGAAAAGAGTTCTTCGGGTCCGGAAATCAGCACGAGAGGCGCAGGCTCGGCACGAGACCACGGTGCGATTTTCGTCCGTTGTGCCATGGTCTAAGCCTGCCATGTTCTCTGTGCATCTGGCATGCACACTCGGGGGAGGCCCTGCAACTATAGAAATAGTTCCACATGAAGCGGTGGTGAAGACTTGCGCTCCCACCGCACGGTAGTCGTCGAGTGCAGCAGATGAAGGATGGCCAAAACGATTGTCATGCCCCACCCCCACAAGCGCAATCACCGGCGCAACTGTCGCGGCAAGCAAAGGATCACGCGTTGCCGAACCGTGGTGTGGAACTTTAACGATGTCCGCTTGCAAGGGAATGTCTCTTTGCGCCAATAACGCCGCCTGCCCGGCCCGTTCAAGGTCCCCAGTAAAAAGAATGGCAAGGCTATCCACTTTTACGTAGAGCGCTATAGACGCATCATTGACATCAGTTGAATCGTGAGCGTGACCTCCCGTGGGTCCAGCCCAGGCGCGCACTTCAGCGTTTCCCACCTGAATTGTCACCCGACTATCCGGGCGGGTAACTTCCACACCAGCATTTCGCAACAATTGCGTGGCCGCATCGAATTCATCGTTCAACGCCAGAGCTGGAACCCAGGCACGTCGCACTGACGCCTCTGTCACTACGCCTTGCACTCCCCCATCGTGGTCGTGATGAGGGTGACTAAGTACCAACAGAGCCACCTCACGCACTCCATGACGACGCAGACACTCTGCAGCATCCACGGGATCTTCCCCTGTGTCGATCACCACAGCTGAGGAGGTACCGGCTCTCACCAAAGTCATGTCACCTTGACCCACATCACACATGCTGATGACCCAGTTACGAGGAATTATTGTCGTCTCAATCCACGCGGACTTTATTGGTGGGCTAGCCGCCACTACTGCCATCACCACTAGCAACACCACACCTCGTACATACGCACGCAAGCGCAACGCAGTGCTCGCAACAATACTGGTGACCAGCACAATCAAAGCCAATAAAAACCCTGACGTTCCTGAAGGCCACGGCACAGTAGCCCCCGGTAAAGCGGCAAAAGTTCGGGCAACAAACGCCACGACTTCTGCGGCAAGTGAAGCAACGCCTAAGGCTGGAGCGGCCAGCCAGGGATGCACCCCTGCGAGAACCACACCAGTAATGCCTGCCACAATCACGACCACCGCACTTGGGACTGCAACAAGATTGGCAAATACCCCGTAAAGCGCGAGCCGTGGCTCCATCAACACGAGAACCGGAAAGGTGGCAAGTTGTGCCGCAAGAGGGATCGACAACAGTCTGGCCACGCGCGGCACCATTATTCGTTCGAGCGCATGGGCAAGAAAAGGCGACCATAATGCAATCGCAGCCGTGGCAGAAACCGACAACGCGAAACCGTACGACATAGCTAAGAAGGGGTCCGCACCTATCAGCGTGACCACGGCCGCGCTCAAAGCAGGCAAAATTACGATCTGCGAAAAGCCGCTTGTGGCGTCTCTTCGTGACGCTGATCGCCTTGCC
>WTKG01000052.1 GCA_011524475.1 Demequinaceae bacterium | reverse complement strand
GTGGGTGACGATTGACCTGGGCGATGGAACCCCTGTGTCTCTTGAAACGCCGCACGCGAGCGAGGGCTAAGCATGGGAACCTCTTCCCTCCCCGGCGCAGATGATTCTCAACGAAGCCGTGGGCCAAGCAGACGGTCGTTGCTCATTGGCGGCGGTGTGGCGGCATTGGGGGTGGCGACCGGAGCATACGTGCGTGGCCGGACAGGCTCCGTAGGCATAGGCGAGACGGCAGTCGCAGTGTCTCCTTTCGGGGATCACCAGGCAGGAATCGCCCGGCCGAATACACCGCAACCACACACACATGTGGCGGTGTGCGATGCTTCCGGCGTGACCACACGGGCACAGCTCAGTGCGCGGTTAGAGGACGCAAGCAACGTGATTGTGGCACTCGTGGGAGCTACTGCAGTTGCGGACTCGGCTGAAGCCTCCGCGCCAGGCGAAGCAGGGGATCTCACGGTGACAGTGGGGCTTGGCCCTCGGCTTGCGGTGTTGTGGGATGCGGATTCTCCCGTACAGGAAGCTCTTCCTGCCTTCGCTGGAGACGAGACGATTGCGCTCGAAAACAACGGCGGTGACGTGTTGATTTCTGCATGCGCCACCGATGCGGCAGTCCTCACGGAAGCAGTGACACGAGTTGCTGCGGCATTGGATGCTGCACCACCGCGGTGGGAGCAGTTTGGATTCCGGGCTCCAGGCGAGGGGACGGTAGCGAGGAATCCCTTGGGGTTTTTCGACGGTATTGCAGTGCCGCGCACCGAGGAGGATGTAGACGCCAACGTGTGGATTCCCTCCGGCTCTGCCGCCGGTGGAACCGTGGCCGTGATTCGTCAGTTGCGTCTGGATGTGGAAAGTTTCGCCTCCTTGGCGCAGAGCGACCAAGAGGCCACGATTGGTCGCCACAAAGCCACCGGTGCACCTCTCACGGGTGGCGACATGATGGACGACGTGAATTTACAAGCCAAGACTCCTGAGGGAGATTTCATCACGCCTGCACGCTCCCATGCGCGGGCGGCCCACCCCTCCTTCACCGGCAGCAATTTAATGCTGAGACGAGGCTACGCATACAACAACGGGCCCATGGAAGACGGCAAAGACGACGAAGGCTTGTTGTTTGTGTGCTTCCAGCGGGAGGTGGACGATTTTGTGCGCACCCAACTGCGCATGGACGAACAGGACGACCTGATGCAATACGTCACCGCGGTGTCTTCCGGAGTGTTTTTAGTGCTTCCCGGATTCTCACCAGACACCCCGCTAGGGGCTACGAGCGCGTGACCTCGCTCCCGCGGGAGATGAGCGTGAAGCTGCCTCTTCCAGAGAATTCTCATGCCGCCTCCGCGTTTTCTGGAGACACCGCACCTTCTGCGCCGTCTTCTTGATCGTCGCCTGTGCCGCGACTAAAGCGCGCGGTTCCTCGCGTCAGATCGTGTCCCACGCTCGTGGCGTCAATGATCAGGTCTGTGCGCATACCGTTATCCGATTCCCATTCATGAGTACGAAAACGCCCCGACACGGTGACGGGTTGACCTTTACGCACTGACTGGGCCACGGTTACTGCTGCCGCACGAAAAACTTTCACAGAGAACCACTCGGTGCGCCCGTCCACCCACTCTTGTTTCTCGCGATCAAAGTAGCGAGACGTCGTCGCAAGTCGGAAACTGGTCAACCGCACGCCGGAAGGCCCCTGGTGTTCGTGAGGCTCCGTCGCCACCCAACCATTCACTGTCATCATCAGGTCATTCACGTACGCCTCCAGATTCGCGGCCACCTTGTGTGGATATCCCTAGAGTGCATGTGTCACGCGAGGGAAAAACGCGCGCTCCCCTCCTGGTGGAATCCACACAATCCGTGCCAACCGGGGACATCAGCCGTCGCTCGCTCCGTGCACGCACAAGCCATCGCACACCTGCGCGCCCGTACACACCCGGGCACTCGCTACCGCTAGTCGTCCTCCAACGACAGCGTCGAAAGCTCATCAAGTGCACGGTAGGACTGGTGCATCGTCTCCGTCGGGCCCACAATCTCTTCGCCTACCGCACCCGTAATCACTGCCGCTCCATGCTCGATAAACGCCTGCTCCACAGCTAGGTTTGGCTTCGGTTTGCTGAAGCGCCCAGCGATCACCGCATCAAACACTGGCCAGGTGCTGTGTTCCAGCGCTTCATTCACTACCGACGCAATGGTGCGCGCATGAGGAATCACCCGCGCGAGCACTCGCCGCCACGACCGTGGCATCCCCGCCGTTGCTTCATCAAGCCACAAGTCGCGCACGGGATGCACCGCCGCCGCCGTGAGCTTCGACACCGTGGGCACCGGCCCGGGAGTGCCTCCCGCGACAGACGCGGCAGCCTCTGCCCGCGCATGCACGCCTGCAGCTCGCGACAAACCGTCCACAAAAGAGGCAAAGTTTGGCATGACCGGGTCAGAAGCCTTCGCCAGTGCCTTCGCCAGCATTCCTCCGACAGCCGCAAGTTCTGCACGCACCGCCTCCGCCGCTACGGTGCGGCGTTCTACCGCCACCGCGATCGCACCCCGCAACGAATCCACGCCCGCCCCCGTGCGGGCAGACGTCATGAGCACGGGAACAGCGCCGATGCCTTTGTCTTCCAGCAAGCGGTGAAGGTCAAACATGATGGCGTCTGCATCGGAGCGCGCCAGCCGGTCCACATGGTTGAGCACCATCGCCGAAGGCATGCCATAGTCCGCCACCGTCTGCAGGTAATGCGCATGCAGCGCGTTATCTGCATATTTTTGTGGGTCCACTACCCACAACAGCAGGTCCGCCCGGGGCACTACGCGATCCACCAGATCACGGTTGGCTTTACTTACTGAATCGTGATCCGGCAAGTCCAGCAACACCAGACCAGACAGCCGTGCATCCCCGGTGTTGAGCGCAGAATGACCCTCCACACGGCGGCTAGCCTCCACCCCGACCCAATCCAGCAGCGCCTCCGCCTTACCACCCCACGTGGCAGCAGAGGCATGCGCAGTGGTGGGGCGCGACACCCCTACTTCGGCAAGCTGCGATCCCGACAACGCATTAAACAAACTGGATTTGCCGGAGCCTGTTCCTCCCGCAAGCGCCACAATCGTCCACTCGATACCTAAGTCCAGTCGGTCTTCACAACGATCCACCGATGCAAGGATGCGTTCACGAATCTTGGGCGAAATCGCATCCGCCGCCCATTCCAAACTTCCACGCAAACGGGCAACTCTCGCCCGCAGTCGAGACACCTCGCTCGGAGGTTCGACATGCGAGAAAGAAACACTCACGTGAGACTCCGGATTTCGGCACGGCGAAGCCGAATCACTGACGAAGCATCCGGTAACAACCCCATGTCCTCAGAGGGAGCAATCGCATCAAGAGCCTCCTTGTTGATGCAATAACTCCGTGCCGAAGCGAGCCTGTCTCGCGCATCGTCAAACTGTGGCTGCAAGCCAGATCCCACCAGCAACGCAAGTACCTGCCGTGCAGGCGGGACTCCCACCACTGCACTCGCAAAAATGGTGGTGAGGCCTTCTTCTCCCACCAGGCTGATGGCCGCATCTGCAGAAGGCAACGTGGTGGCAATATGGCGAATTTGTGCGTTCCAACTCATCGCCGCATCCCGCGCATGCCTACTACGGGCCTCGCGTGCCTCGTCCGCGTCTCTGAGCGATAAGAGCCATTCCCCTGCGTCCCCTGAATCTTCGCCAAGCACGTCAGCCATGGACTCAGAAGCATGCCCTGCTGCATACGTCAGGCTTGCCTCCACTGCCTCCTGCAGGTCGGCACGGATATCTTCCAGAATCGAATCGCGTTCTTCACGCGCTCCTCGCCGCTTTGTCCACGCACTTACCCGCACTTTGTGAAACGGGGCCCCCTCTTTCACCGCCTGGGTCCACCTGGTGGCAATAGCGCCCTCTGCTATTTCGCGAAACCAAAATTCGCCAGCATCTTGGGCTGTGCGGGCGGCTGCCCGGCGCACATCTGCACGTACCCGCTTGATGGAAGCCGCCTGATCGTCCATCAACATGGCTAACCGTTCCAACCATTCTTTAAGGGTCTGGACAGAACCCTCCATCGTGCGTTCCACTAATTCGTGAGCATGGGACTCTCCCACGGAATCCAACCAACGACCAAGTCCCTGGGCAACATCACGAGGCAATTGTTCCGCTGATCCTTCTACTTCGGGAATCACAAACAGTGGCAAATTTTCTAGCCCATCGCGGCGGAGGCGCTCTACCAGGTCACGCCGCACGTGCGCTGCCACGTCTGCTGTGACTCGGTTGAGTACCACCGCAATCGCGGCACCACGCTCTGCCCCGCTACGCAACAATTCCCACGGCACAGCGTCGCCATACCGAGCTGCTGTCGTGACAAATATCCATAGATCTGCCGCGTCTAACAGTGCCCGAGCAGTGTCACGATTCGCCCCCACCAACGAGTCGACGTCTGGGGAATCGACAATCACCAAGCCGCGCGGAACCTGATCAGACTCCCCTATTTCAGCGTCCTGCACCACAGTGGTAAGCAACTCCACATCGCCGGGATGATGAAAAACGTGAGGACGCATCGTGGTGGGGCGTAACACACCGGTTTGGGTGGACTCTGCTCCGACGAGTGCATTCACCAGCGTGGATTTACCCGAACCTGTCGAACCCGCCACAACCGCAACCGCGGGCGCCGCACGTTCCGACAATCGGGGAATCATGTGCTGGTCAAGTTGCTCACAAATAGTGGAAACAAGATCCTGACCCTCCTGCTGGTAAGGCGAAGGAAAAGGGAAATTCACTGCCGCCACATCTGCGCGTGTGTTGCGTAACACATCCCACAACAGACCAGCATGTGACCATGCTTGTACGGGATGAATCGTCATAGACCTAGCGTGCCTTTTCCACTCGTGGAGTCCAAGGGGCCTCGCCGCACACGCGGTGTGAGACCACTACCCTAGACATGGTGGCACACAGTGCCCACCACGACCAGCCCCCGTAGCTCAGCTGGATAGAGCGTCGGACTTCTAATCCGCAGGTCGCAGGTTCGAATCCTGCCGGGGGCACTCGCGCCTTAGCGCACATGGGGCTAGTGTGGGCCTCATGAGCGCATGGTTCGATATGACCTTCGCGAAGATATACCCGATGTACGTGAACAAGGTGGAACGCAAGGGTCGCACAGTTGCGGAACTCCACTCGGTGATCACGTGGCTCACCGGTTTTGATGACTCTGCGATACACGAGATCATCGCTGAGGAGGCCACTCTGCGTGAATTTTTCTCACGAGCAAAGATGCACAGCAATGCGCACCTCATCACGGGAGTGGTGTGTGGAGTAAAGGTGCAAGACATCGAAGATCCCCTCATGAAAAAAATCAGATACCTCGACAAACTGGTGGATGAACTTGCCCGGGGTAAATCCCTAGAAAAAATCCTGCGGCACTAGAAAGAATCCGGTGACTACTTCTCCACAGCCAACGGCTGACATTCCTCTTTTCGCGCCACTGACCATTCGAGACGTCACCATGCGCAACCGCATATGGGTAAGCCCCATGTGCCAATACTCGTGTGAAGGCCGCGACGGAATCGTGGGCGACTGGCACACCACGCACCTGGGCAGTTTCGCCCGAGGTGGGGCCGGCCTAGTGATGGCGGAAGCCTCAGCCGTCACACCCGAGGGTCGCATATCACCCTGGTGTCCAGGGCTGTGGGATGACGAGCAGGCCCAGGCATGGAAAGCAGTGGTAGACGAAGTGCACCGTCACGGCGCCCATGCTGGAATCCAACTCGCCCATGCAGGACGTAAAGGCTCCACCTACCGCCCGTGGTCAGGGCGTGGCTCCGTTCCTCCTGCTGACGGAGGGTGGGACTCGGTTGCTCCCTCTGCCGTGGAATTTCCTGGCCTACCTGCCCCACGTGCGTTAGAAGGTTCAGAGATCGCCTCCATTCCGGATGCTTTTGCTGCAGCAGCTCGCCGGGCTCTCACTGCTGGTTTTGATGTGGTGGAAGTCCATGCCGCACACGGATACCTGTTGCACGAGTTTCTTTCTCCCCTCTCCAATCACCGTACGGACTCATGGGGAGGCTCCCGCGAAAACCGGGCGCGCTTGTTGCTCGCTGTGATTCGTGCGGTACGGGACGAGGTGGGCCCTGCCGTGCCGGTGTTTGTGCGGCTCTCTGCAACAGATTGGGCCGAACCGGAGGGCTGGCAGTTGTCCGACACCACCGAGGTAGCCGTATGGGCCCGTGAGGCTGGCGCAGACCTGATCGACGTCAGTTCTGGCGGAATGACCCCCGGGGTACACATCACCACCGGTCCTGGCTATCAAGTTCCGTTCGCGCAGGCAGTGCGTGACGTTACCGGAGAACCCGTTGCCGCTGTGGGGGAGATTACGGAAGCCTCGCAAGCCAACATCATCATTACTTCCGAGCAGGCAGATGCCGTGATGGTGGGGCGCCAGTTTTTGCGCGACCCCCACTTTGCTTTGCGCTGCGCTGCGCAGCTAGGAGCCGAGATCGATTATTGGCCGGTGCAATACCTACGGGGTCAGTGGTAGCCCTCCGCATGCGGGGGCGCTAGACGCAGGCTCACCACGGACCACTCGCGTCACGGGTCGCCACTACAGTGGAGCCATGGCCAGCACAGACCGTCTGGTGTGGATTGATTGCGAATTCACCGGACTCGACACCACCCGTGACGCACTCGTAGAGGTAGCGTGCATCGTCACAGACGGCGAACTGAACCCCTTGGGAGAAGGAGTCAGTGTGGTCATCGCTCCCCCGGCAGAAGCCGTGGAGGGGATGGATAATTTTGTGCGCGACATGCACACCACCTCCGGACTTATTCACGACTGGGACTCCGGGCTGGACATGACCACCGCACAGGCCACGGTGCTTGCCTATGTGAAAGAGCACACCCCCGAAGGGAAAGCTCCGTTGGCAGGGAACACCGTCGGAATGGACAAAGTGTTCTTGCAACGGGACATGCCAGAACTGATGGCGTGGCTGCATTACCGAGTGGTGGATGTGAGTTCCATCAAAGAGTTGGTGCGGCGTTGGTATCCGCGCGTGTTCTTTGCCTCACCAGAAAAACATGGTGGCCATCGGGCGCTTGGCGACATTCGTGATTCCATCCAAGAACTGCGGTACTACCGCACCACTATTTTCGCTCCACTCCCGGGGCCAAGCTCCGACGAAGCCAAAGCCGCAGCTACGCACATAACCGAAAACGATTCCTCTGCGGTGACATAGGCAATTACGCGCGCGGTACACTTTTGCCCGGCCCGCACGGGCCGTGGTGGCTGTAGCTCAGGTGGTAGAGCATCGCGTTGTGGTCGCGAGGGTCGCGGGTTCAAGTCCCGTCAGCCACCCCAGGAATGTGGGGCACTTTCAGACGCTTATCACTCGCATTGTCTGCTGTACACATAGTCGACGGCTAGCCTGAGAGGTGGAGGAACCCCACCATGTTTGTAGCTCTCACCGGAACCGGCCTGTCAGCCGCTGCTGGACTCAACGCTTTTGTTCCGCTCTTGATTGTGGGCGCAATCGCGCGTTGGACAGACATTTTTGTGCTTCCCGAGGCATTGGAATGGTTGTCTTCGTGGCCCGCGCTCGTGGGAGTATCGGTGTTGTTGGTGGGAGAGACCATCCTGGACAAAATTCCGGGTGTTGATCACGTGAATGACTTTGTCCACAC
>WTKG01000049.1 GCA_011524475.1 Demequinaceae bacterium | reverse complement strand
CCGCATCAAGATCAAAACTTGGCCCTGAGCCCGCTCCTATCACTTGGATGATGCTCGCGCACTCTGCGTTGTGCAACATGTCCGTCATCGATGCTTTTTGCACATTGAGGATCTTGCCGCGAATCGGGAGTAGCGCCTGGAAGTCCGATTTGCGCGCAAGTTTGGCGGTCCCTAAAGCGCTGTCGCCTTCGACTATGAACAGTTCCGTCATCTCCGCATCACGTGCCCGACAGTCCGCAAGTTTGCTGGGCAAAGATGAGGTTTCTAGCGAGTTTTTCTTGCGAGAAAGTTCCTTTTGCTTGCGGGCAGATACGCGTGCACGCATTTCGTCCACAATCTTGGTGAGGACGGCAAACGCCTGTTGCTTAGTGGCGCCGCGAGTTGTCGAAAATATTGTGGCGAGCTCTTTTTCCACCACCTTGGCAACAATGCCGCGTACTGGGCCAGTACCCAGGACCTCCTTTGTTTGCCCTTCGAATTGAGGCTCGGGGATCCGCACTGTCACCACTGCGGTGAGTCCCGACATGAGGTCGTCTTTTTCGATTTTTTCGCTACCGTCGCGTCCCGTCACTTTCAGTTTTCGGGCATGTGTCTCAATTGCTTTGCGCACTACTTTGCCGAGCCCCAGCTCGAAACCCGCCTGATGGGTTCCACCATGGGGAGTCGCAATGATGTTCACAAAGCTGTGCACGGTGGTGTCGTACCCCTGCCCCCACCGAAGAGCCACTTCTACGTCACACGTGCGCTCCACCTCTTTTGTGACAAGCACGTCCTTGCTGTTCAGTACTTGGGTAGATTCCGTGAACGTGCCGGTGCCACGGAGCACCCACGTGTCAGACAAGGCCGCGTCGGGGGCAAGGAAGTCCACGAAGTCACTGGTGCCGCCCGAGTACTGGAAGGTTTCTTCGTGCTCCTCCCCCGGGGTGCGGAGATCTCGCAGCACGAGTGTGAGGCCTGGCACCAAAAAGGCCGTTTGTCGCGCCCGCTGCACAAGATCGTCGTATTTAAATCGCGCTGTTCTAGAGAAAATATCTCGGTCCGCCCAGTAACGGATACGGGTTCCGGTGCGGGACCGCGCCACCTTCCCCACCACAGCGAGCTGGGATTTCTCGGTGAACGGTGTGAAGGGAGCCGTGGGGCTGGGGTGTGTGCCCGCATCTTGGTAGGTTCCTGGTTCTCCCCGGTGGAAAGACATGTGGTGGGTGGCGCCCGCCCGGTCAACCCATACATCCATGCGTTCGCTAAGTGCATTCACCACGGAGGCACCCACCCCGTGAAGACCCCCGGAAGCTGCGTAACTGCCTCCCCCGAACTTTCCTCCCGCGTGAAGTTTAGTCATCACCACTTCCACACCGGTAAGCCCTGTCTTGGGCTCTACATCGACAGGAATTCCACGCCCCTGATCCCGTACTTCTACCGAATCGTCAGGATGCAAAAGCACTTCAATGGTCGTGCCGAAACCGGCCAGTGTCTCGTCCACCGCATTGTCAATGATTTCCCACAGGCAATGCATGAGGCCACGGGAATCCGTAGTCCCGATATACATTCCAGGGCGCTTACGTACCGCCTCCAATCCTTCAAGAACGGACAGGTGTCTGGCGGAATATGAGGAGGTCACTACCCCACTGTAGGACTGATATTCCGGCCGTTTTGAGTGCCTCGCCGGGAGCCTGCCGGTCTATCTAGAGTTCAGGTCAGTAGTGGCGTGTGCGGGAGCGTCTCGTGGCTAGTCGAGGTAGTCGCGCAAGACCTGCGAGCGGGAGGGGTGACGTAGTTTCGACATCGTTTTAGATTCGATTTGACGAATACGTTCGCGCGTCACACCAAACACCCGACCAATTTCGTCCAGGGTCTTGGGTTGCCCGTCGGTGAGGCCGAACCGCATGCCCACCACGCCTGCTTCACGCTCGCTCAACGTGTCCATCACCCGGCTGAGTTCTTCTTGCAGCAGCGTGAAACCCACAGCATCGGCTGGCACCACGGCCTCAGAATCTTCAATCAGATCGCCGAACTCACTGTCTCCCTCTTCGCCCAAGGGGGTGTGAAGCGAGATGGGTTCACGCCCATATTTTTGGACTTCCACAACCTTCTCTGGAGTCATATCAAGCTCTGCTGCAAGTTCTTCCGGAGTGGGTTCGCGACCAAGGTCCTGGAGCATTTGTCGTTGCACACGTGCCAGCTTGTTGATGACCTCCACCATGTGCACCGGGATACGGATGGTGCGGGCTTGGTCGGCCATGGCACGGGTAATGGCCTGACGGATCCACCACGTTGCGTACGTAGAAAACTTGTAGCCCTTGGTGTAGTCAAACTTTTCGACCGCGCGAATCAAACCAAGGTTTCCTTCTTGAATAAGGTCCAAAAACAGCATGCCGCGCCCGGTATAACGTTTGGCAAGTGACACCACCAGCCTGAGGTTCGCTTCCAGCAGATGGTTCTTTGCGTGCTGACCATCGTTGGCGATCCACTCAAGTTCACGCTTTAACTTGCCCTGAATTTTCTTGTCACCGGATGCTAGTTTTTCTTCCGCAAAAAGGCCCGCTTCGATGCGCTTGGCAAGGTCCACTTCTTGCTCAGCGTTGAGAAGCGCGACCTTACCAATCTGCTTGAGATAGTCCTTGACCGGGTCTGCGGTGGCACCCGCAGTGACCACCTGCTGGGCGGGGGCGTCATCGTCACTCGTACCTAACGTGAAAGCCCCGCGTGGGTCTTGAGCCCCAGCATCTTTCGCATTTTTCGTGGAAGAACCGGGCGCTGCCTCTGGAGCAGCAGAAGTGCTTTTTGCTGGAGTTGCGCTCTTTGCAGAACCCTGGGCAGGCGTGGCGGTTGCAGTAGCAGACTTTGCCGCTGACGCTGTTTTTGCAGACGCCTTTTTACCTGTCGTCTTCTTCGTTGTCGAGGTAGAAGGTTGTGTAGTTTTCGCCTTCGCAGCAACCGCCTTCTTAGTTGCAGAGGCAGCAGTGGTTTTACGTGTCGAAGTTTTCTTGGCCGCAGAGGCAGATGCCGCCGGTTTTTTAGCCGCCGCCTTCGAAGCGCTCGTGGCTTTCTTTGTCCCAGATGCGGCCGGCTTCTTAGCAGCAGGTTTCTTAGCCGACGCTTTCTTGGTCGCAGTCTTCGCTGTTGTGGTCTTGGCGGAAGACGCCTTCTTTGCGGAAGTCTTCTTAGGAGCCGTTGTAGAGGTTTTCTTCGCGGCGGTCGCTTTTTTCGATGCCGTAGTCTTCGCTGCTGCCTGAGTGGCAGAAGAAGACTTGCTGTCAGCTACCTCGGAATCGGACTTCCTAGAGGTCAAACGCTTAAAGAGGCTGGGCGACACACGAAACCTTCCAGAACCAGGACCTGTGAGAGAGCGTTCGCGCTACCTGAAATAACTACTTTGGTACGCGAAAAACAATTAATTGTAACGCTGATATCACAGCCGACGAACCAGCCGGATGCTCACATCCGTGCCCACCCAGGCATAATCCCCGCACTCACCACGTCGCCCAGAAGCCTCGCCAAACGATAATCGGGGTCTACTCCTTGGGCATCTTCCAGAAGCTGGCTGGCAACGTCCGTCTCCCTATCCCACCACGCGACAACACCACATAACGTCAGCAAGGGCGCTCGATGCCCGTGCCGCGCTACCGACACAAGATGATGACCCAATTCCCACATTGCCATCACATCTTCTACTCGTGGACGCACGCCTTGATGGGGGTCGAGAAGCAACTGCATTGCGTGCTCAATTTGTGGAGGCGGTGAGTGCCTCACCATGCTTCGAGCCGTAGAGGCGTGGCCTGGAATAAGCCCCACAATCACGGCATCACGTACACGTGCATCGCGAATGCCGTAAATGAGCCTGCCAGAAGTGACATCCGATGGAAGGCTTCCCCTCCGTGCCGCGGCACCTGCCTTGCTCCACTCGCCATAGGCTTCTCGTCGCCAGGTCGTTCCCGCCACACGTCTGTGCACAAAACGCTCCCCCGCGCGTTGAACGCGCCGTTTTTGAGCCTCCCCCACACGGCTATTCACCCGAAAAGTGAGGCCACGAGGTGAATGCTCAGGAGCCTCGGCACACGCGTATTGCCCGGAACGCAACACAGGTTCAGGAACCGGCCTGCCTCCCGGAGGGCAACACAGCACTCGGGCGCACCCTGGCGCATAAAAATTCCCTTCCGTGACTGCCCATACCTCTATCTTGTCCACCACAACAGCAATAACTGACCGTAGATATTCCGCGGCTGGGCACAGCAGCTCTACGGTTTCGTCCGTGAAAGACACCAACACCAGTTGATGCGGTTGCACCCTGTCAAGCATGCGCAACGTTGCCCGTGCAACATCTGACGACACGTTCTCGTTCATACAGTCAGCACGATTGACACGCATCACGCCGGCTACCTCACCGCGCGCCGTGAGAGCCACCATCACCACGCTGTCTACTGGAGTAAAGCCCAGCAGGACTGGAATCGCTGCACATAATTCACCCGCTCCATGCAGTACTCGTGTCTCCATCACTCGAGTGTGCCTACTGGGCGATTGTTCCCCTCGACGCATACTCACCCATGGGGGCGCCCCTGTGGCTTTCACGTCTGGGGACACACGTATGTGGCACTGTCGCCCCGAGCGCGCAGCACATGCCGTACGTGCGCCTCCAGCAGTCACAGCGCCGTGAGTTCTAGAATGACGCCGTGTCAGAGACCACCCCTGCTCTTGTCGGCACCGTCATCGACGGTCGTTACGACGTACAGGAATACATCGGAGGCGGAGTGACAGCGGGCGTATATCGCGCCACCGACACCCGTCTTGGCCGCGACATCGCGATTAAAGTTCTCGAAGCACAATCACTGGCTCACACCGGCGCCCACGACCTCGCCGCACCGTTCCGGAAGGAAGCTCGCGCTGCCGCTCGACTTGTGCATCCTGGGCTGGTGCGGGTCTTTGACCAGGGCACAGATGGAGAACTCACCTATCTCACGATGGAACTTCTTCCCGGGCCTACCCTGCGCACCCAGCTACAGGAAGAGCGCACCCTCTCTCTCAATTCCGCGCTTTCTATTACGGAAAAGATTCTGGACGCCCTGAGTGCGGCTCACCGCCAAGGCCTCGTACACCGCGACATCAAGCCCGAAAACGTGCTGATAGATGCAGAAGGCGAACCCAAAGTTGCGGACTTTGGCCTCGCACGTGCCATCACGGCAGCTCATACTGCAGCCACGGGGACTCTGCTAGGGACAGTGGAATACGTTGCGCCTGAACTCGTACGCCACGGCAATGCTGATGCGCGCACAGACGTGTATGCCGTCGGCGTGATGTTGTACGAGATGGTGACCGGACGCCTGCCCTTTACGGGGGGCACTCCCCTGGACATTGCTCACCGCCACGTGACGGAAGACGTTCCTCCCGCCTCCACTCATATCCCGTGGCTCCCCTCCGAAGTAGACGAATTGATTCGCACCTTCACCGCCCGCGATCCCGACCACCGTCCACCAGACGCGCGGGCAGCGATTCAACAATTGCGGCGCACGCGATCGATGATGGATGGACCCACTCTGACCCGCCGAGCCGACCCTCCCACAGGAGGCATTCCACAGGTACACACCGACAACGTGGAGACACACGTCTTCACGAACCCACCCGCGGGATCTACGGTGTCTTTACCGATCGGGCTTCAAGACGACCCGCACCCCTCTTCTCAGCCCGTGCCCGTCACCACCGGCACGGTGAAAACACACACACCTACCCCGTCACGAGTGTGGTGGATCAGCGCCGCAGTCGTGCTTGTGGCTACCGTCGCGGGACTCGGAACGTGGTGGTTTGGAACGTTCGGGCCCGGGGCGTACACAGATGTGCCGGATGTGTCTGGGCTTACCGTCGCCGAAGCCCGGGAGCAATTGACGGAAGCAGATTTTTTGCCAGAAATTCAGCAAAGTTTCGATGACGACGTTCCCGCGGGTCAGGTGGTGGGAACTTCTCCCGAATCGGGGGAAGCCACCCGGCGAGGCTCCACGGTGTTCATCATCGTCTCTAAAGGGCCCGTCACCACCACCATTCCCACCCTCGTGGGCATAGACGTGGCGGATGCTAGTTCCCGTCTGGCTGAGCTTGCCTTCCCGGATCCCATTATTGAAACCGTCTATTCAGACACTGTCCCGGCACGAGAAGTCATCGATTCCACGCCTGAGCAAGGTTCTACTGTCAATCACGACACTGTGATCACCCTGGTGGTTTCTGACGGGCCTGAACCTATTGTCATTCCTGATGTGGTGGGTGTTCAAGAATCTGCTGCATTAGACCAACTCTCGGCCTTCAATCTGGATATCACTGTGACGTATGGGCGCACTCTGGATGTCGGCGTAGGGCGCGTCTACCAGCAGGACCCTGCCGGGGACAGCGCCGGGTTTCGCACTCAAGAAATAACTGTGTGGGTCTCCGAAGGTAAACCTCTCGTAGAGGTTCCGAACTTCACTTTCTCCGATGTGGACGTCGCCAAAGATCGAGCCGAGGATTTGGGTCTCACGGTCATCCTCACCCCGCGATTCCCCTGGTCGGAGCAAACATTCGTGTGGAACCAGTCCATAGACCCCTTTACGAAAATTGAGGTGGGTAGCACCATCACCTTGACGTATGACGGGTAAAAGGCCTCTTCAGCGCCCCTGGCTCAGTAGTTCCGCAACTTGGAACGCCATCTCCAAGGACTGCTGGTGATTCAAGCGTGGGTCCACCAAGGTCTCGTAGCGTTTGCGCAAGCCTTCTGCGTCGATTTCTTCCGTGCCACCCATAATTTCGGTCACATCATCACCGGTCAGCTCCACAATGATTCCCGCGGGAACAGTGCCAAGGCTGCGATGCACCTCAAAGAAGCCGCGAATTTCTTCCAGCAACGTGTCAAAATTGCGAGTCTTGTACCCGGTTTCAGACGTGAACGTATTGCCGTGCATGGGGTCGGATAGCCACGTCACGGGTGCACCGTGAGAGCGCGCCGCCTCCACGAGCGGAGGAAGAGCGTCACGTACAACATCCGCCCCCATGCGCGCCACAAAAGTAAGACGCCCCTCAATCCCTTCAGGATTAAGGGCATCCATGAGCCCTGTGACATCATCTACCGTCGCCTGAGGGCCAAGCTTCACCCCAATAGGGTTTTTGATTTTCGAAGCGAATTCGACGTGAGCGCCGTCCAGTTCACGCGTGCGCTCACCTATCCACAAAAAATGCCCAGAACAGCCGTAGGGCTGCCCGGTACGAGAATCCACTCGGGTCAAAGAAGCTTCGTAATCCAATAGCAAAGCCTCATGGCTGGAGTAGAACTCCACTGTGCGCAATGCCTCGAAGTCCCCTCCACAGGCGTCCATAAATCTGACGGCGCGATCAATCTCTGCGGCCGTGCGTTCATAGCGCGCATAGGACGGGTTGGCGGTAAATCCCTTATTCCATTCGTGCACCCGACGCAGGTCGGCAAACCCTCCCTGAGTAAAAGCCCGCACTAAATTAAGGGTCGCTGCGGCAGTGTGATAAGCCTGCACCATACGTTCCGGGTCGGGGCGACGCGCTTCTTCCGTGAATTCGTACGAGTTGACGATGTCACCTCGGTAACTCGGCAACGACACCCCCTCACGTTCCTCGGTGCCAGACGAGCGAGGTTTGGCGTACTGACCCGCCATTCTGCCCAGTTTCACCACCGGCATAGAAGCGCCATATGTGAGTACGACTGCCATCTGCAAAATTGTTTTGATTTTTCCCCGAATATTGTC